>JANQXJ010000001.1:0-1471 GCA_030729445.1 Limnohabitans sp.
CCGCTTTGGCGTTGTTCAGGCTGCGGATCTCCAAAGTTTCTTCGCGCTCTTTGCCACCCCGGCCGATGCCTTCGATCTTGACGCTGCGGGTGTAGGCTGCAGCACCCGCCAAGGTGTCTTTGGCCTCGAGGTCAATAAGCATCAGGCCACGGCCGCCTTTATCCATGGTCTTGAGTTCGCTGATCTCAAACGTCAGCACTCGGCCGCCCGCACTTGCGCAGCAGACGCTGGTGGCGGCGGGCATGGGCTGTTTGTCGGCGGGCACGGTGGCGCTGGAGCCGCTGACGTGGCTGGGCGCACAGACGGTTTCGCCGTCGCCCAGGCTGATGAAGGCTTTGCCCGCTTTGTTGCGCGAAATCATGTTCTCGACCGTGGCCTTGAAGCCGTAGCCGCCCGAGCCGCTCAGCAGCAGCGTGGCGTTGGCCGGGCCTGCAAAGTAGTGCGCAATTTGTGTGGTGGGTTCCAGCTCGATCAGCGTGGTCACGGGCTGGCCGTCTCCACGGGCACCGGGCAAGGTGGCCACAGGCACGCTGTAGATGCGGCCGTTGCTGCCGAAAATCAGCAGCGTGTCCACCGTACGGCACTCGAAGGTGCCATACAGACCGTCGCCCGCCTTGAAGGCGAAGCTGGTGGCGTCGTGGCCGTGGCCCGTGCGGGCACGCACCCAGCCTTTTTCCGAGACGACCACCGTCACCGGCTCGTCCACCACCTTGACTTCGGCGACGGCTTTTTTCTCTTCCTGAATCAGCGTGCGGCGTGGGTCGGCAAAGGTTTTGGCGTCCGCTTCGATCTCTTTGATCATCAGGCGACGCAGCGCAGCGGGGCTGCCCAAAATCTCTTCGAGCTTGCCCTGCTCTTCGCGCAACTCGCTCAGCTCTTGCTCGATCTTGATCGCTTCGAGTCGGGCCAGTTGGCGCAGGCGAATCTCCAGGATGTCTTCGGCCTGGCGGTCGCTGAGTTTGAAGGCTTCGATCAGCGCGGGCTTGGGCTCGTCGCTGTGGCGGATGATGCGGATCACCTCGTCGATGTTGAGCAAGACCAGCTGACGGCCTTCCAGAATGTGGATGCGGTCCAGCACTTTGTTCAAGCGGTGCTGGCTGCGCCGGGTGATGGTGGTCTGGCGGAAGCTGATCCACTCCACCAACATCTGGCGCAGCGATTTTTGAATCGGCTTGCCGTCGATGCCGACCGAGGTCATGTTGATCGGTGCCGAAGTCTCCAGGCTGGTGTGGGCCAGCAAGGCGGTGATGAGTTCTTGCTGTTCGATGCGGCTGGTTTTGGGCTCGAACACCAGGCGCACGGCGGCGTCTTTGCTGGACTCGTCACGCACCACGTCGAGCACGGCCAGCATGCTGGCTTTGAGCTGCAGCTGGTCGGTGCTGAGCGCTTTTTTACCGGCCTTGACCTTGGGGTTGGTGAGCTCTTCGATTTCTTCGAGCACGCGTTGCGAGCTGACGCCTTGCGGCAACTC
>JANQXJ010000001.1:1481-8702 GCA_030729445.1 Limnohabitans sp.
GTTGCCATTGGCCACGGGCGAGTTCTTCGATCTTCCAACGGGCGCGCACTTTGAGGCTGCCGCGACCGGTGCGGTAGGCATCGGCAATGTCGCTGGCCGGGCTGATGATCTGCCCGCCACCGGGGTAGTCGGGGCCGGGGATGATGGCCATCAGCTCGCTGTCGCTCAGCTTGTCGTTGCGGATCAAAGCGACACAAGCATCGGCCACTTCGCGTAAGTTGTGGCTGGGGATTTCGGTGGCCAAGCCCACAGCGATGCCGCTCGCGCCATTGAGCAAGCTGAAGGGCAAGCGGGCGGGCAGCTGGCGCGGCTCTTCGGTCGAGCCGTCGTAGTTAGGGATGAAGTCCACCGTGCCCATGTCGATCTCGTCGAGCAACAAGCTGGTGATGCGGGACAAACGGGCTTCGGTGTAACGCATAGCGGCTGCGCCGTCGCCGTCACGCGAGCCAAAGTTGCCCTGACCGTCGATGAGTGGGTAGCGCTGCGAAAAGTCTTGTGCCATGCGCACCAGCGCGTCGTACGCTGCCGTGTCGCCGTGCGGGTGGTAACGACCCAGCACATCGCCCACCACACGGGCGCTTTTGACAGGCTTGGCGGCGGTGTTGTTGTTGGGGCCGCTGTAGCTCAGGCCCATGCGGTCCATCGAATACAAAATGCGCCGCTGCACCGGCTTTTGGCCGTCGCACACATCGGGCAAGGCGCGGCCTTTGACGACGGACAGCGCGTATTCGAGGTACGCCCGCTGGGCGTAAGCGCCCAGGTGGTCGCCTTCGGGGGCGGCGGTGGGTTCGGGGGTTAAGAGGTCAGTGGTCATGTCAATGGTTTTGTAGGTCGGAGCTTGAGCTCCGACGTGGGGTGCGCACACATTTGTCGGAGCTGAAGCTCCGACCTACAAGAAATTCAAACGTCGATTTCGATCGAATCGCCGTGCAGCTCCATCAGCTCACGGCGGGCAGCGGCTTCGCCTTTGCCCATGAGCTGGGTCATGAGGTTTTCGGTGCCTGCGTTGTCCAGCGGGCCCAACTCGATGGGCAGCAGGCGGCGCGTGTCGGGGTTGAGCGTGGTGTCCCACAGCTGCTCGGCACTCATCTCGCCCAGGCCCTTGAAGCGGCTGATGCTCCAGCCGCCTTCTTTGACGCCGTCTTTGCGCAGCTTGTCGATGATGGCCGTCAGCTCACCCTCGTCCAACGCATAGGCTTTGGAGGCAGGCTTTTTGCCGCGTGCAGGCGCATCAACCCGGAACAAAGGCGGCCGCGCCACATACAAGTGACCCGCTTCGATCAGCTTGGGGAAGTGGCGGAAAAACAAGGTCAGCAGCAGCACTTGGATGTGCGAGCCGTCCACGTCCGCGTCCGACAAGATGCACACCTTGCCGTAGCGCAGGTTGCTCATGTCGGGGTTGTCGTTGGGCCCGTGCGGGTCCACACCAATGGCCACCGAAATGTCGTGGATTTCGTTGTTGGCAAACAAGCGGTCGCGGTCCACTTCCCAGGTGTTGAGCACCTTGCCGCGCAGGGGCAAGATGGCTTGGCACTCTTTGTTGCGCCCCATTTTGGCGCTGCCCCCGGCAGAGTCGCCCTCGACCAAAAACACCTCGTTGTGCAGAATGTCTTTGCTCTCGCAATCGGTCAGTTTGCCGGGCAGCACGGCCACGCCGGAGCTCTTGCGCTTTTCGACCTTCTGGCCCGCTTTTTGGCGGGTTTGTGCGGCCTTGATGGCCAGCTCAGCCAGTTTTTTGCCGTAATCCACATGCTCGTTCAGCCACAACTCCAAAGCCGGGCGCACAAAGCTGGAGACCAGCCGCACCGCGTCGCGCGAGTTCAGGCGCTCCTTGATCTGGCCCTGGAATTGCGGGTCCAGCACTTTGGCGCTCAGCACATAGCTGGCGCGGGCAAACACGTCTTCGGGCATGAGCTTGACGCCCTTGGGCAGCAGGCCATGCAGCTCGATGAAGCTTTTGACGGCGGTGAACAGGCCATCTCGCAAACCGCTGTCGTGTGTGCCGCCCGCGCTGGTGGGGATCAGGTTGACGTAGCTCTCGCGCACGGGTGCACCGTCTTCGGTGAAGGCCACGGCCCAGCTTGCGCCCTCGCCTTCGGCAAAGCTCTCGCTGTTGCCATCGGCAAAGCCTTCGCCTTCAAACAAAGGGATCACCGGGTCGCCGTTCAAGGTCTGCGTCAAGTAGTCGCGCAAACCGGCTTTGTATTGCCACTGCTGGGTTTCTTTGGTTTTTTCATTCACCAAAGTCACCGTCACGCCCGGCATGAGCACGGCTTTGCTGCGCAGCAGGTGCGTCAGCTCGTTCATGGGCAGGGCGCTGGATTCGAAATACTTGGCGTCGGGCCAGGCGCGCACGGTGGTGCCTTGCTTGCGGTCACCCTCGCCTGTGGCGCGTTTGACCAGCGGCTCGGTCACGTCGCCACCCGAGAACACCAAGGTGGCCACTTGGCCTTCGCGGTAGCTGGTGGCTTCCAAGCGCTTGGACAGCGCATTGGTCACGCTCACGCCCACACCGTGCAGGCCGCCCGAGAAGCTGTAAGCCCCACCCTTGCCCTTGTCGAACTTGCCACCCGCGTGCAAGCGGGTGAACACCAGCTCGATCACCGGTGCGTTTTCTTCGGGGTGCAGGCCAAAGGGGATGCCCCGGCCATCGTCTTCGATGCTGACCGAGCCATCTGCGTGCAAGATGACTTTGATCTTTTTGCCGTAACCCGCCAGCGCCTCGTCGGCGGCGTTGTCCAGCACTTCTTGGATGATGTGCAAGGGGTTGTCGGTGCGGGTGTACATGCCCGGGCGTTGTTTGACGGGCTCGAGGCCCTTCAAGACGCGGATCGAGCCTTCGGAGTACTCATTAGAGGTTTTGACAGTTGATTGGGTGGCCATGGTGGCGGATTGTAGTGGGATTTCAGGCTTGATACTGGATGCATAAACAGTGCCCACCCTTTACATCGGCAGCAGGCAACTGAGTGACTTCGGGGAGGCACCACATTGGTTAAAGTCAGGGGGATGCAACACAAACCCCTTTCCCTGAACCAGGTGCTGATTTGCGGCGCGGCCATTGTCACCCTGTCCATGGGTATTCGCCACGGCTTTGGCCTCTGGCTTCAGCCCATCACCCAAGTCCAAGGCTGGGGCCGAGAAGAGTTCGGCTTTGCCATGGCCATCCAGAATCTGGCCTGGGGTTTTATGGGCATTTTTGCGGGCATGCTGGCCGACAAGTTTGGCGCTTTCCGCGTCATCACGGCCGGCGCCTTGCTCTACGGATTGGGGCTGGTGGGCATGGCCCAGGCCCAAACGCCATGGATGTTTGCCCTGTTCACGGGGCTCATCATCGGTACCGCACAGGCGGGCACCACCTACGCCGTGATTTATGGCGTGATCGGGCGCAACGTTCCGGCCGAGCGCCGTTCATGGGCCATGGGCATTGCGGCAGCGGCCGGCAGCTTCGGACAGTTTTTGATGGTCCCGGTTGAAGGCATGCTGATCAGCCAAGCGGGTTGGCAAAACGCCCTGATGATTTTGGCCGCCGCCACCGTGCTCATCATTCCCCTGGCTTGGGGTCTGCGCGAGCCGGCTTTGAACGCGCCGGGCCAGGTCAAACGTGAGCAGACCATTCTCCAATCGCTGCAAGAAGCCTTCAAGTACCCGAGTTTTCAGCTGCTGATGGCGGGCTATTTTGTGTGTGGCTTTCAGGTGGTGTTCATCGGCGTGCACATGCCCAGCTACCTGAAAGACCACGGTATGGCACCCCAAGTGGCCAGTTATGCGCTGGCCCTGATTGGTCTGTTCAACGTGGTGGGCACCTACATTGCGGGCACCATGGGCCCACAAATTCCCAAAAAGCACATCCTGGCCACCATTTACATCTCGCGCTCGGTGGCGATCACGCTGTTCTTGCTGGTGCCACTGTCGCCCACCAGCGTTTACATCTTCTCGGCCGTGATGGGTTTGCTCTGGCTGTCCACCGTGCCGCCCACCAACGCGGCGGTGGCGCATATTTTTGGCGTGGCACATCTGTCCATGCTCAGCGGATTCATCTTTTTCGGCCACCAGATCGGCTCCTTCATGGGTGTCTGGCTCGGCGGCTACCTGTATGACAAAACGGGCAGCTACGACATCGTCTGGTACCTGGCCATTGCCTTGGGCGTGTTGGCTGCGCTGGTGAACCTGCCTGTGCGCGAGAGCCCGATTGCCCGCCCAACACCCCAAGCCACATGAGCGCCCGACCCATCTTGTTTTTGCTCGGGACTGCGGCCTTGGGCCTGACATTCTGGCTGTACAGCCAGTCCGACGTGGTGATCATGCTGTCTGAACAGCTGTGGTCCTGCTTTTAACCACGCCTTTGACTTGAAAGCGCCATCCATGCACGGCACCGAAAACCCCTCCGCCTGGTTGCAACGCTGGTCGCATCTGATCGCCCCGGGCAGCACCGTGCTCGATGTGGCCTGCGGCGCAGGTCGCCACATGCGTTATTTGTCCGCATTCGGACACCAGGTCACAGGGGTAGACCGCAACCCCGACGCCGTGGCTTTGGCCCAAAGCAGTGGCGAGGTCATTTGCGCCGACATCGAAAATGGCCCTTGGCCTTTTGATGGCAAAACTTTCGGATGCGTGGTCGTGACCCATTACCTTTGGAGACCCTTGCTGCCCATGGTGGTGGCCAGTGTGGCCCCGGGCGGATTGTTGATCTACGAAACCTTTGCAGCAGGCAATGAAACCGTGGGTAAACCGTCACGACCAGACTTTTTGCTGCAACCCGGCGAACTGATCAAGGCGACCGAAGGCTTGCGCACGGTGGCTTATGAAGACGGCTTTGAGGCCTCGCCAGACCGGTTTGTGCAACGCATCGTGGCCGCGCGAGGCGCATCTCCAAAGTCCCTCCAACGCTGGCCTTTGCGTCCTGTCTGAAACCGACACCGCTTTGAGCGCGAGCTTGGCTTTGACCCCTGACAGGCTCAACCAAGCAACCGCGGAGTTGCACTCGTTAGAATGGTTCTTTTTCTGTCTCAGATACCCCTGACATGACCACCGAACAACGCCCCATCCGTGGCAGCATCCCTGCTCTGATCACCCCCATGCTCGAAGACGGCCAAGTGGATTACCCCACTTTGCGAAAACTGATCGACTGGCATGTGGCAGAAGGCACCGATGGGCTGGTGATCGTTGGCACCTCGGGCGAATCGCCCACCGTCAACGTCGACGAACACCGCGAAATTCTGCGCGTATCGGTTGAACAAGCGGCCAAGCGCATCCCCATCATTGCCGGCTGCGGCGCCAACTCCACCGCAGAAGCCATTTCGCTGGCCAAATATGCCGAGTCCATTGGTGCTGACGCCCAATTGCAAGTGGTGCCCTATTACAACAAGCCCACACAGGAAGGCCTGTTCCAGCACTTCAAAGCGATCGCCGAGGCCACCCCCAAACTGCCCGTGATCTTGTACAACGTGCCTGGCCGCACCGTGGCTGATCTTCAGCACGACACCGTGCTGCGCTTGGCCCAAGTGCCAGGGATCATTGGCATCAAGGAAGCCACCAGCAACATCGAACGCGCCCAATGGCTCATCCGCGATGTGCCCAAAGCGTTCGCCGTTTTCTCGGGCGATGACGCTACTGCTGTGGCCCTGATGCTCTGCGGCGGTGCTGGCAACATCAGCGTGACCGCCAACGTGGCACCGCGTCAAATGCACGAGCTGTGCATGGCCGCCCTGCGAGGCGATGTGAAAGAAGCCATGCGCATCCAGTTCCAACTGTTGCCTGTGCACAAAAACCTGTTTGTCGAAGCCAACCCCATCCCCGTCAAATGGGCCATGCAGCGCATGGGACTTTGCGGCCCCACGCTGCGCTTGCCCATGACCGAGCTGTCCGAGTCACAGCAGCCTGTGGTCGAAGCGGCCCTCAAGGCCAGCGGCCTGATTTGATGGCCTACTCAAGGATTTTTGTGAAAATTTTGTCATTCAATACCATGTCCTCTGTTCCATTCAAGCGCACCGCCTCTGTGATGGCCTTGGCCAGCTTGCTCAGCGCCTGCTCGGTGCTGGAGGAAGACAAAATCGACTACAAGAGTGCCGCCAAAGCGACCACACTCGAAGTCCCGCCCGACTTGACACAGTTGCGCAAGGAATCGCGTTATGCCATCGAAAGCACTTCGGCCACAGCCTCTGGCTTTCAGAGTGCTGGCAACCGTGTGGTCGATGCCGGCACTGCCGCGAATGCTTTGGGGCCCGTCCGGATCGAACGCCAAGGCAATCAGCGTTGGCTCGTGGCCAACTTGCCTGCTGACAAAGTTTGGGAGCCCTTGCGTGAATTCTGGACCAGCAACGGTTTCGTGCTGGTGACCGATGCTGCCGATGTCGGCATCATGGAAACCGAGTGGGCAGAAAACCGGGCGAAATTGCCACAAGACTTCATTCGCAAGTCTCTGGGAAGAGTTCTGGACTCCTTGTATTCAACCGGTGAGCGCGATAAATTCCGAACCCGTGTGGAGCGCAACGCACAAGGCGGTGTTGACATCTACATTACCCACCGTGGCTTGGTCGAGAACTACGCCGATGCCCAAAAAGACCGCACCATCTGGCAACCACGTCCCAGCGACCCTGAGCTGGAAATTGAGTTTTTGCGGCGACTCATGGTCAAGTTAGGCACCACGCCGGAGTCTGCTGCTGCTGCTGCCACGGCCAACAAAACGGTCAACTCGGCTGACAAAGGCAGCCAAGTCACCCAAATCAATGGTCAACCCGTTATTGTTCTACAAGACAGTCTGGATCGCGCGTGGCGTCGCACAGGTGTGGCCTTGGACCGAAGCGGATTTACCGTCGAAGACCGCGACCGGTCTACCGGCGTCTACTTCGTGCGCTATGTTGCAGCAGGAACCAGTGCAGAGTCATCTGGTTTTCTGGGGCGCCTCTTTGGTGGCAAAAAGGACACCCCATCTACCCTGACCAAATACCAGATCAGCCTCATCTCCTCTGGCGATAACCAAAGTACCTTGCGTGTTCTGACTGCCACAGGTCAACCTGAGCCATCGGCCCAAGATGCCGAAAGAATTCTGAAGTTGATCGCTGCCGAGCTGCGTTAAAGGCCTCACCTCAGACGAAAAAAAACCCCGCTCAGCGGGGTTTTTTCAAGAAACATCCGGTTTTCGCCGGATGAGACAGATCACTTGGCAGCAGATGCGTCAGCAGCGGGAGCCGATGCGTCAGCAGCTGGAGCAGAAGCGTCTGC
>JANQXJ010000001.1:8802-10985 GCA_030729445.1 Limnohabitans sp.
CAGATGCGTCAGCAGCGGGAGCCGATGCGTCAGCAGCTGGAGCAGAAGCGTCTGCAGCTGGAGCTGCGGCTGGAGCTGCAGCAGGTGCTGGTGCAGGAGCAGCTTCTTCTTTTTTGCCGCAAGCGGACAAAGCAGCTGCAGCGATGATGGCGGCCAGAACGAGGGACTTGTTCATTTTGATTTTCCTAATAAGTGATTGTGAAAACAATTTCCGGAAACTGCTTCAACGGATGTTAAAACCGTCGAAACTGAGCCAAAAGCACTCGAACTCTTTTGTACTCAGCTGCTGATTGTAGCGTTTTCCCTAATCATGACTGAGCAAGTTTGTTCAAATCATGCACCGATCAAGGGCAAAAATAAAACAAAGAGAGTCGATCACAAAGCGTGCAGCCAACCGGCACCGGCCCAATCGAGCAGTGCCGCCTTGGCATCTGCACTCAAAGTCTTCACAGCTCGCGCGATCATGACACGATCATCGGCCAATTGACGCAAAGCGACTGCGTCACGTCCACCCACCTTAAAGCTTTCTCCATTGATGAAAATATGCTGTTTGTCATACATCATTTTGGTGCTTCGGTGGAGCAAAACACCCATCGACAGATCCCCACCGTCAGAAAAACCGTCAAACACAACATGGGCTTTGGGCTCCGTTAGATACTCCCCAAGTAAGCTGTCCAACAATTGAGGATCTTTTAGAGCTTTTTCAACGACTTGACGCGCAAAGAGAGCCAATGATGGCGGAATGGCAGCAGGAACCCCCACTGCTGCTTGTTTTGGGTCACGGTAAATCGCATCACCCACACCGTCAAAAGCCTCATCGGCCAAACCCAGCAGCAACTCACGGGCCAGCTCACCCTCTGAGGGAGCCCGGAAGCCAATCGACCAGGTCATACACTCACCCTCGGCCACACCATCGTGGGCATATTTGGGGGGCAAATACAGCATGTCACCGGGGTTGAGCACGAACTCTTCCTCGGCTTCAAAGTTTTGCAAAATCTTGAGCGGCACGCCCGGCTGCAGGCTCAGGTCTTTCTGCCGACCAATGCGCCAGCGGCGCTGCCCATGGGCCTGCAACAAAAACACGTCGTAGCTGTCAAAGTGCGGCCCCACACCGCCGCCATCGGTGGCGTAGCTGATCATCACATCGTCCAGGCGAGCATCTGGGACAAAGCGGAACTGCTGCATCAGCGCGTGCACGCCGTCGTGGTGCAAGTCGACGCCTTGCACCAAAAAAGTCCATTTTTTCTGGCTGAAGGGCGGCAAGCCTCGCTTAGTGAACGGGCCATGCTTCATCTTCCAGCCCTTGGGTGAATCCACAATCAGCCGCGACTCCACGCCCTCCTGACCCGCCAAGGCCACCAAGTCAGTGCGGCCCACGCAGGGCACAAAACCCGGGATCGCGTTGCGCACCAGCAAAGGCTTTTTTTGCCAGTGGCGCTTCATGAATTGGCTGGGGCTGAGGCCACCGAGCAGGGCCAAAGGTTGTTCTGTGTTCATGGGGGTATTCCGGTTGCGCAAGTCAAAAGACCAGCGCTGAAAGACAAGGCGGCCAAAACCAGGCCGCCAAACTGCGACAATTGTCCTATGGAAATCAAGACACCTTCTGTGGTCGCACTGACCTGGACACTCAAAGACACGCTGGGCGAAGTTCTCGACACCTTGGACGAGCCCGTTGAATTTTTCATTGGCGGCCAAGACCTGCTGCCCAAGATCGAGGAAGCCCTGCAAGGCCACGAAAAAGGCGCCAAGGTCGACCTGCACCTGGAGCCCGAAGACGCCTTTGGCGACTTTGACGAGAACCTGTTGTTTCTGGAACCCCTGGCCCTCTTTCCCGAGGGCCTGGAGCCCGGCCTGACGATCGAAGGCACCGCCTTGCCCGAGGGCTGCCACCCCGACGCACCGCGCAACGTGCTCTACACCGTGACCGAAATTTACCCCGAGCATGTGGTGCTCGACGGCAACCACCCGCTGTCGGGCATTGCGCTGCGCCTGCACCTGAAGGTGGAATCGGTGCGCGAGCCCACCGAAGCCGAAGTGGGCAGCGGCAGCTGCGGCACGGGGTTTTTCAAAATCGAGGTGGGCGATGAGGGCAGCCTGACGATGCCCACGCTGCACTGAGCTCCTCTGAACAGCGCCAGTCACAGCGTCCTTCTGGGCGCTTATTTTTTGCCGGTTGAGCCGTA
>JANQXJ010000002.1 GCA_030729445.1 Limnohabitans sp.
CGGGATGACAAGTGCCAAGTGCGGGATGACAAATGTCGAGTCTGGGATGACAGCCAATACAACTCCAGAGCTGCAGCTGAATATGTAATGGGCCCCTCGAACGCAGGCGCAATGGCCACGCCCTCGGGCTGTCGGGGTTATCATGCCGCTCTATGTTAGACCTGCGCATTCAACAGCATTTCATTGACAGTGCGGACCTGCACTACCAGGTGGCCGAAGGTTTGGCCAAACCGGTCGATGCGGCCGTTCAGGCGGTGCTCGCTTGTGTCACAGGTGGCGGCAAGGTGTTGACCGCTGGGCTCGGTCCTTCGGCTGGATTGGCGCAGTATTTGGCGGGCTTGTTGGTGGGCGGTTTTGAGCGTGAAAGACCAGGCCTGTCGGCCATGGCCTTGTCGGCCGATGCCCAGATGGCCAGTCTGTGGCCCGAAGAGCAAGGATTGGCCAGCCAGGTGCGCGCCCTGGGTCACACCGCAGATGTGCTGTTTCTCATCAGCGCCCGAGGGGTAGAGTCCGCACTGGTGCAAGCCGTGCAGGCCGCGCACGAGCGTGAAATGAGCGTGGTGGCGCTCACGGGCCAACAGGGCGGGGCCTTGGCCCGGCAGCTGCGAGAGACCGATGTGCATGTGTGTGTGCCCCACGAGCGTGTGGCCCGAATTCGCGAGGTGCAGCAGTTGGTACTGCACTGTTTGTGTGATGGTATTGACACCCAGTTATTGGGTGAACAGGAGTCTTTTTAAATGAAACGTCAAATTCAAACGGTCGTCTATGGTGCCGCTTTGTTGGCCTCTTTGCTCAGTCTGAGTGCGTGTGCGCCCTTGATCGTGGGGGGCGCAGTGGTAACGGGTGTGATGGCCACTGACCGTCGCACCACGGGCACGCAGGTTGAAGACGAGAGCATTGAGATCAAGGTGGCCAGCGCTGTGCGCAAGGAGATGGGCGATCGCATCCACCTGAACGTGACCAGTTACAACCGCCAAGTGCTGCTCAGTGGTGAAGTGCGCACCGCCGCCGACAAGGAGCGTGCAGAAAAAATCGCTCAGAGCCAGGAAAACGTCAAATCGGTCGTGAACGACTTGGCGATCATGGACATCAGTTCTGTGACACAACGGTCCAAAGACATTGTGCTCACAGGCAGAATCAAAGCAGCGTTTGTCGATGCCAAAGATTTGCAGGTCAACGCCATCAAGGTCGTGACCGAGCGTGGCATCGTTTACCTGATGGGTCGCGTGACGCCCCGCGAGGCCAAACGCGCCACAGACATTGCACGCAGCATGAGCGGCGTGACCAAGGTGGTGCGTGTGTTCGAAGAAATTTCCGAGCAGGAGCTGCAGCGCCTGAGCCGTCCGACCAAGTAATGGCTTAGTGGCAAGCCTCACCAGGTGTCGATGGCCAGCGTGCCGTCAAAGGGTCGGGTTTGACCCGACGCCAAGCCCGCAACCAGCCAGTTGCGTGTTTCGGCCGGGTCGATCACGGCGTCAATCTCCAACGTGGCCGCCATGTTGATGGCGCTGCCGTTGTCGTATTGCTGGGCCAGCAGCTGCTTGAACAGGGCTTCGCGCTCAGGGCCTTCGGGCAGGGCTTCCAGCTCTTTGCGGTAACCCAGGCGCACCGCGCCTTCCAGGCCCATGCCGCCAAACTCGCCTGTAGGCCAGGCCACCGTGGCCAGGGTTTCATGAAAACCGCCGCCCGTCATGGCCATGGCGCCCAGGCCGTAGCCCTTGCGCAAAACTACACTCAAAAGCGGCACCCTCAGATGCGCTGCTGCGACGAACATGCGCGAGACATGGCGAACCTGCGCAGTGGCTTCGGTGTCCGGTCCGACCATGAAGCCGGGCGTGTCCACCAGGCTCACCAGGGGCAGGCCGTGCGCGTTGCACAGTTGCATGAAACGTGCGGCTTTGTCGGCCGCATCGGCGTCGATCGCGCCACCCAAGTGCAGGGGGTTGTTGGCCATCAGGCCCACTGGGCGGCCAGCGATTCGGGCCAGCGCGGTGTGGATGCCCACACCAAACCCGGTGCGCAAATGCAGCAAGCTGCCCTCGTCGGCGATGCCCTGCATGGCGCTGCGGGTGTCGTACACCCGCAAGCGGTTTTCAGGGACCACATGGCGCAGGGCCTCGGCAGGGGGCGCTTGCCACTGTGCTGGTG
>JANQXJ010000003.1 GCA_030729445.1 Limnohabitans sp.
CCCCGCAAAAACCGATGCGGTGTAACGGCGGGCCGGATCGGGGTGGGCCTCTTTGCCCATACAAATGGCCGCGGTGATCGCCGCCAGGTTCAGGGCATAGCCCCCAAAAGGCGCCAACAAGAAACTGGCCAGACCGGTCGCACCCACCACCGGCGACACCGGGGTGTTGTAACCCGATGCGCGTTGCGCGGCCACACCCGGCAAATTCTGCGACGCCATGGTCACCACAAAAAGCGGCAAGGCCACACTGACCATGGCCGCCCAACTCCAAGTGGGACTCACCCACAAGGGCACTCCCCAAGACCCGTCCACACTGGACAAATGCAGCTGGCCTTGTGCGGCGGCCACCGCCATGCCTACCCCCAACACCACGGGCACTGACCAACGTGGCCACCAACGGCGGCCCATCAAATAGGCCACCGTCATGGCGAGCACCAACACGGGCGCATGGGCCACCGCGCCAACGGCGTCCAAGGCAAAGCGTGCCAACACACCTGCCAACAAAGCGCTGGCCAAGGCCATAGGGATTTTGGACATGAGGCGTTCAAACCATCCGCTGTAACCCGCCAGCATGATCAACAAGGCACACACCATGAACGCGCCCGTGGCCTCCGGCAAGCTCACGCCCTGACTCACCGCCAAGACAGCAGCGCCCGGTGTTGACCAGGCCGTCAGCACCGGCTGCCGGTACCACAGGCTCAGCCCCAAACTGCTCAGGCCCATGCCCAAACCCAAGGCCCACATCCAGGACACCGTTTGCGCCGGGTTGGCGCCCAGAGCCTGCGCTGCCGAAAACACAATTGCTGCCGAACTCGTGAACCCCACCAGCACCGCCACGAACCCGGCCACCAGCGTCGACACTGAAAAATCACGCCAAATGCGCGTCATGCCGCTTCGCCTGTGGGCAGCAACAAAGCTTCTGCCCGATGGCACAAAGCGGTCGGCTCAAAAGGCTTGAGCATCACGCCGCTCAGACCGGCCGATTTGAAGCGCTCCAGATCCAGTGGGTTGACGTTGGCGGTCAGGCCCAACACCGGCACTTGCTGAATGCGGTCCACCGCGTCCTGTCGGATGAGTCGGATCGCATCGATGCCGTCCATGACCGGCATGACCATGTCCATGAAGACCAGGTCCACCGCTTGCGCTTGCAACACGTCCAACGCCTTTTGCCCGTCGACCGCCTCCAGAACCACGCTGTGGGGCCAGGCGTTTTGCAGGACCTGTTTCAGCAACAAACGGTTCACCGGGTGGTCGTCGGCCACCAGGAAGGTCCAGGCCCGATCCGCGCTTTGCAGCTGGTGCGGGTGCTGCTCTGAGGACTGAATCGGGGCGATGGCTGCGGTCAAGGGCAGGTGCAGCCAAAAGCGTGAGCCTTGTCCGGGCTCGCTTTCGAAGCCGACTTGACCACCGAGCAGGTGGGCCAGTTTCTGTGAAATGGCCAAGCCCAGACCATTGCCCCCGTACAAAGTTTGGGTGTCGTTTTCAGCCTGCGCAAAGCGTTTGAAGATCTGGTCTTGACGCTCCTTGGCAATGCCAATGCCGGTGTCCTGCACGGAAAACTCCACCCCGGGATCGGTCCAGCGCACCTGCAAGACCACCGAACCTTGGTGGGTGAATTTGAGCGCATTGCCCAGCAAATTGACCAGCACCTGCATCAGGCGGTGGCGGTCGGTGTGCACCCAAACGGGCAAGGCGGGGTCGAGCTCCAAGTGGTAATCCAGACTCATGCTTTTCACACGCGGCTTGAACAGCTCAAAAGCGTGCTGGGCGATGTGGCGCAATTCGAAGGTCTCGGGCTGGATGACCAATTGCCCTGACTGCAGTTGCGAATAGTCCAGGATGTCGTTGATCACCGTCATCAGGTGGTCTGCCGATTGGCGCGTGTGGTTGAGCACCTTGAGGGCTTCGGGTTTGCCTTGCACCCGGGCCAACAACAAGGCGTTGAAACCCAGTATGGCGTTCATGGGCGTTCGCAACTCATGGCTCACCGTGGCAATGAAATGCTCGCGCATGGCCGAGATGTGCTCAAGCTCTTCACGCCGCGCCTCCAATTCGCGCTGGTGCTTGCGGCTTTCTTCCAAGGCCTGACGGTACATGTGGTCGTACATCAAGGGCACCACAATCAGCACGCAGGTCACCA
>JANQXJ010000004.1 GCA_030729445.1 Limnohabitans sp.
ATGTCGGGGTAGTCGGGGTGGGCCGCTTGCAGACGCAGGCCCTGAGCGTTCAGGCGCAGGGTCTTGCAGGTGAAGTCCCCATCGATCACGGCCAGCACAATTTGCCCGTCGGCCGGGGTGATGGCACGGTCCACCAGCACCACCGAGCCGTCCAAGATGCCCGCATCGCGCATGCTCTCACCGCGCACGCGGATGTAGAAAGTGGCCTGGGGGTGTTTGACCAGCTGCTGCATGAGGTCGATGCGCTCGACCTGGTGGTCTTCAGCGGGCGACGGAAAACCCGCTGCGATGCTGGCGGGCAAGGCCTGCAACCACCAGTTTCCGGGGGGCAGGGCTTGGGGGGTGTCTGGGGCATGCATGTTGGGGATGGCTCAAAATACTGTTTATATTTACAGTATAATGGCCAGGTCATGCTTCTTGCAGTTGCCTGACATTTTTATTGATTCACGCCCCAGGCTTTGCGGTCCGGGGCGTTTTTTTCGCCTAGCGCTACGCAACGACATAGAAAATCGGCCTGCCCAAACAAATGCCCTTGGCCGCACGTGGACCAAGATGGATCGCTTCGTACCTCGCGATGACGGGAAAGAGGGTGGTTTCTCCTTTTTCGTCATTGCGAGCGAAGCGCGGCAATCTATGTGCTCCTAGACCGCCAAGTATCGCTCCGTACCTCGCGATGGAGAAAACGAGAGCAGGTCGCTTTGTCCCTCGTGGCAACAAGGATGGGGGCAAGGGCATTCAGCGCATCTGGGCACTGATGCTGCCCAAGGGCGCAGAAAACTCGGCCCGCCAGTGCTCACCCGCAAGCAAGGGCCAGGCGTCGGTCCAGGTGCCGGTGGTGATCACGTCGCCCGCTTGGAGGTCCACCGCGCCGGGGCATTGGCGCAGTTCTTTCAAAAAGTGGTGCAAGGCGTTCAGCGGGCTGTCGAGCACGTTGGTGCCGGTGCCCTGCTCCACCGCCTGGCCGTTTTTGAAGAGCGTGACGCGGGCCTGCGCCAGCAGGGCATGCAAGGCCTGCGCGTCAGCGGCCAGTTGCTGAACAGGCAGACGCTGGCCCACCAGCAAGCGGGCGTGCAGGCCGCTGTCGGCCATGGTGTCGGTGGCGGTGAACTTCCAGTCGAGGCAATGCGACTGCACGACTTCAAAACCGGGGGCCAGCCAGTCGATGGCCTCAAACAATTGCTGCAGGTTGGCGTTGGCTGGGGGCGTGGCCTTCATGCCGAAGACGATTTCGGGCTCCAGCCGGGGCTGGCAGGTGGCGGTCAGGTCGATGCGGCCCTCGGCAGCCCCCGATGCGGTGGGCTCGGCAAAGCCCAAACCCGTGTCCCAGACCGTGCCCCACATGGGGCCAAACACCTCGTAGCGTTGCCACAGCGTGCGGTTGGTGAAACCGATCTTGTAGCCCTTGGCCACTTCGCCGCGCTGCTGGCGCAGCTGGCGCACGGCCAGGGCTTTTTGGTAGGCCGCTGCGATATCGGGGCCACCCACTTCGCCGGGGGCCTCCCCCCACAAACGGGCTTGGTCGTGGTGTTGCAAGAGTTGTTCGGGGGTCATGAAAAGTCTCCTGTTCGGGTGCGGGGTGAAGGCATTGCCCAAAAGTCAAACAGCCAAAAATCGGCCGTCTTCCAAGGTCTGGATTTGTCCCAGCGCCAGCAGTTCATCAAGGTGCATGGCGATGGTGTTGCGTTCGGCGCAAGGCACAAAGGGCACATCGTAGCCTTGCGGATACAGCAGGCGGCGGCTGACCAGTTCGTCCAAGCTGTGCGGGCTTTGCAAATAGCCCAGCAGCTGTGTGCTGCGCTCATCGATCTTACTGGCAAAGCGGGCCAGGTCGGCCACAAATTGCGCCCGGTCGGTGATGACCGCCTTGTGGTGCGAAGTGGCCCAGATGCGGGCGTCCAGCTCGGCCACTTTCTTCAAAGTCTGCCGAAAATCGCTCAGGCTGGAGGTGGCGTCGCCGTAATACGGACCAAAGCCACTCAGGTCGATGTCGCCAATGAAGGCCAAGCCTTCGCTCTCCACCACCAAGGCGCAGTGCCCTGCGGTGTGGCCCGGCAGGTGGTGCGCCCGCACGCGCACGCCGCCGCCCAGGTCCCACACGGTGCCGTCGCTGTAGCCGGTGGCGTCGTGCCGGGGC
>JANQXJ010000005.1 GCA_030729445.1 Limnohabitans sp.
TGCTTCACAAGGCCCGACCTGGAACATTTGGCAGATCAGCATCGCACCGCCTGATTTGTCGTACGGCCTGCGCTTTGCGCCCCTGATGGAAGGCGGCCTGTGGCAGCTCATCACGGTGTGTGCCATCGGCGCATTCGGCTCATGGATGATGCGCGAAGTTGAAATCTGTCGCAAGCTGGGCATGGGCTTTCATGTGCCGGTGGCCTTTGGCGTGGCCATTTCAGCTTATGTCACTTTGGTGGTGGTGCGTCCCGTGCTTATGGGCGCTTGGGGTCACGGTTTCCCCTACGGTATTTACAGCCACCTGGACTGGGTGTCCAACGTGGGTTACCAGTACCTGCACTTTCATTACAACCCGGCGCACATGATCGCCGTGAGTTTCTTCTTCGCAAGCGTCTTTGCTCTGTCGCTGCACGGTGGTCTTGTCCTGTCCTCCACCAACCCTCAGCCTGGGCAAACGGTCAAAACGCCAGAGCATGAGGATACTTTTTTCCGCGACTTCATCGGTTATTCGGTGGGCACATTGGGTATCCACCGAGTCGGCTTGTTCCTGGCTTTGGCTGCAGTCTTGTTCAGTGCGCTGTGCATTGTGCTCAGCGGCCCCTTCTGGAGCCGTGGCTGGCCCGAGTGGTGGAGCTGGTGGCTGAACCTGCCAATCTGGTCTCAGTGGCCTGTGTGAGTCGGATGACAAAACCCATCCGAATCTAAAGAATAGAGGAGTACCTTCAATGGCCGATTATCAAAACCTGTTCACCACGGTGCAAGCCGTGGGTCCAGTCCACCACGGGGTGGAGCTGGGTCACGGCAACAGTCCGCGCACCGGACAACCTGTGATCAATTACTGGATCGGCAAGCTGGGCAATGCCCAGTTGGGTCCGATTTACCTTGGGGGCTTGGGTTTGGCCTCCCTGGTGTGTGGCTTGATCGCCTTTACCTTGATCGGCATGAACATGCTGGCCTCGGTCAACTACGACCCGATTCAGTTCGTGCGCCAGTTGTTCTGGTTATCGCTGGAGCCGCCATCCCCAAGTTACGGCCTGAGTTTGCCGCCACTTAATCAAGGTGGTTGGTTCCTCATCGTTGGTTTGTTCCTCACCGCATCCATCATGTTTTGGTGGGCCCGTACTTACCGGCGTGCGGTTGAACTGGGCATGGGTTTGCACATCGCTTGGGCTTTTGCAGCAGCCATTTGGTTGTTCCTGGTGCTGGGCTTGTTCCGCCCCATCTTGATGGGTTCTTGGGGTGAGGCTGTGCCTTACGGCATCTTCTCCCACCTGGACTGGACGGCGGCCTTCTCGCTGCGCTACGGCAACCTGTTTTACAACCCGTTCCACGCGCTTTCCATCGTGTTCCTTTATGGCTCAGCCTTGTTGTTTGCCATGCACGGCGCCACCATTTTGGCCGTGACCCGTTACGGTGGTGAGCGCGAGATCGAGCAGATCACCGATCGCGGTACCGCCTCTGAACGTGCGGCTTTGTTCTGGCGCTGGACCATGGGCTTCAATGCGACCATGGAATCGATTCACCGTTGGGCCTGGTGGTTCGCCGTCCTGTGCCCCATCACCGGCGGTATCGGCATCTTGCTCACCGGTACGGTGGTGGACAACTGGTACCTGTGGGCCATCAAGCATGGCGTGGCGCCACCGTACCCCGAAATTTTTCCAGCGATGGCTGACCCCGCGCTGAGCACAGGAGTCAAGCCATGAACCAGAACACCACTCAATCCCATTGGATGGGCCGCATGGCCAAAAGCTTGGGCCTAGCTATGGTCGGCCTGGTGCTCGCTGGTTGCGAACGCCCGATTCCAGAAACAGTGCAAAGCGGCTACCGGGGCACTGGCATGGCGCAGGTCTACAACGCGCGTTTGCTCGAAGTCAAAACCGAAAAGAACCAGCCGCCTGTGGCCATCCCATCGGCCGGTTCTGACGGCCCCAAGGCCTCGCAGGTCTACAAGAACGTCAAAGTCCTGGGTGACCTGAGCGTGGGCGATTTCAACCGCCTGATGGTCTCCATGACCAGCTGGGTGGCGCCCAACGAAGGCTGCGCCTATTGCCACGCTTTGCCCAACTTTGAAGACGACAGCAAGTACACCAAGGTGGTGG
>JANQXJ010000006.1 GCA_030729445.1 Limnohabitans sp.
GACTCAAAATCCCCCGCCGCAAGGCGTGCCGGTTCGAGTCCGGCCCCGGGCACCAGACCAAAGCCGCAAGTTCCAGTAACTTGCGGCTTTTTTCTTGGGTCTTTCAGATCAATCGATCCCCGCACTCCAACGATCGTTCCAGTTGCGCTCAATCTGCCGGCGATCGCGTTTGGTGGGGCGGCCTTGTTCGATGCTCAGCGCCGGCTCGCGGGCCAAGCGGTTTTGCTCGGCGGCTTTTTGGCGGGCCTCAATGCTTTCTGGCGTTTCTGTGTACAGCAGCTGCGCCACCGGCGCCGGACCACGCACGCCGCTCAAACCTTGCACCACCACCGTGCGCTCCACCGCGCCTTGGCGCAGACACACGGTGTCTCCGGGTTTCACCTCTTTGGACGGCTTGGCGTCTTGCCCGTTGACCTGCACTCGGTTCTTGCCGATCTCATCGCTGGCCAGGCTACGGGTTTTGTAGAACCGGGCCGCCCACAGCCATTTGTCGATGCGCAAGGAAGTCATCGCGTCCCCGAAAACAAAGCGCCTTGCGGGCTCAGGCCGTCACGCACATGCGGGTAATGCAAGCGGACTTTCAACTCTTTTTTCATGCGGGTGTTGTCCAGCCGCCGGGACTCGCTCATGAAGCTCAGCAGCATCAGGGGCAAAGCGGTGTTGGCATCGTGGCGTGAAATGCGGGGTGGCTTGGCCAAGCCATACAGGCCAGCGGCCAGGTCAAAGTAGTCGCCCATTTTCAGATCAGTGTCGTCGGTGACGTTGACCAAGCGCTGGGGCTTGCCTCGCCACAAAGCGGCGGCGCAAGCGCGGGCCAGATCGTTGGCGTGGATGTGGTTGGTGTACACATCTTCTTTGGCCACCAGCACGGGCGTGCCCTTGAGCAAACGCTCACGGGGCGTGCCGCCTTCGCGGTCGGGGGCGTAAATACCGGGGATGCGCAACACGCTCACCCGCACGCCACTGCGCCCCAAAAATCGCATCCAATTTTCCGCATCTACCCGGCGCTGGGCGCGGGGGGTGTGGGGGTTCACAGTTCGGGTCTCATCCACCCGTTGCCCGGCGCAGTCGCCATAAACCCCGGTGGTCGATCCATAAACCAATGCTTGTGGTGCCGTGCGCAAGCGCAAAGCACGCACCAAGGCCAAACTGCGCGGATCTCGGTCAGCCCCCCCTTGCCGGTCGGTGGGTGGCGGCGCCAGGTGGATCACCCGGTGCGCGATGCCTGCCAAGCGCTTCAAGCTGTCCGCATCGTCCAAGTTACCCAACAAAGGGGTGATGCCACAGGCCCGCAGCAGCCGCACACGCTCGGGCGATGAGGTCAGCGCCATCAGGCGCACCCGCTGGCCTTGCGGCGCCCCCAGCTGACCCGCGGTGCGCAAGCCCACATCGCCACAGCCCACGATCAAAACACGCTGGCGGCGAAAACGGGCAGGCCGTGCGCCCAAGGGGGTTTGGTTTGAAGGCAAAATCAGGGGTTCCGGGTGATATTCACGCCCTCTAGGATACCCAAAAGATGAGCTTTCAAATTTCCGTGCAGCCCAGCGGCCGCAGCTTCACCGCCGACGACAACGAAACCCTGCTCGCCGCAGGCATCCGCCAAGGCATTGGCCTGCCCTATGGTTGCAAGGACGGCGCTTGCGGTTCGTGCAAATGCAAAAAGATCTCGGGCACAGTGGTGCACGGCCCGCACCAGGACAAAGCCCTGTCTGCAGACGAAGAAGCCCAAGGCTTGGTGCTGACCTGCTGCGCCACCGCCCAAAGCGATGTGGTGCTTGAGTCCAAACAAGTGACCGCAGAAGGCGGCTTGCCCGTCAAGAAAATGCCGGTGCGCGTGGTCAGTCTGGATAAAAAATCGCACGATGTGATCGTGATGAAGCTGCAACTGCCCGCCAACGACGTGATGAAGTTCCACGCAGGCCAGTACATCGAATTTTTGCTGCGAGACGGCTCACGCCGCAGCTACAGCATGGCCAACGCACCGCACACCCTGGAGGTGGCGCCACCGACGGTAGAGCTGCACATCCGCCACATGCCCGGCGGCAAGTTCACCGACCCGGTGTTCACCACCATGAAGGAAAAAGACATCCTGCGTGCCGAAGGCCCTTACGGCAGCTTTTACCTGCGTGAAGACAGCAACAAGCCCATCGTGCTGCTGGCCTCGGGCACGGGCTTTGCCCCTATCAAGGCGCTGATCGAGCACATGCAGCACCGCGGCATCACCCGCCCCGCCACCCTGTACTGGGGCGGCCGCCGCCCGGCCGATTTGTACATGGCCGATTGGGTGGAAGCCCGTTTGGCCGAGATGCCCAACCTGCGCTACGTGCCCGTGATCTCGAACGCCGAGGCCGAAGACCACTGGACAGGCCGCACCGGCTTTGTGCACCAGGCCGTGTTGCAGGACTTCCCTGATTTGTCGGGCCACCAGGTCTATGCCTGTGGCGCCCCCATCGTGGTGGACTCGGCCAAGCGTGACTATGTGGCGCTGGGCCATCTGCCCGAAGATGAGTTTTACGCCGATTCGTTCACGTCCGAGGCCGACAAAGCCAAGGCTTGAACTGAAAGAAAATTTCGGACTTGGTGATGCCGAGTTGAATCTTTCAAAAAGCAAAAAGCCCGGCATGCCGGGCTTTTTGCTGTGCGGGTGGCGACTCACTCGCCCAGGTAGGCTGCTCGCACTTTGGGGTCTTCGAGCATCTCCTTGCCCACACCGGTCATGGTGATGAGGCCTGAGTCCATGACATAACCCCGGTCGGCAATGGCCAACGCACGGCTGGCGTTTTGCTCAACCAGCAACACCGTCACGCCTTGGGCGTACACATCACGCACCACCTCGAAAATCTTGTCGACCATGATGGGCGACAAGCCCATGGACGGCTCATCCAGCAGCAAGACCTTGGGTCGGCTCATCAGGGCGCGGCCCATGGCCAGCATTTGCTGCTCACCACCGGACATGGTGCCCGCCAGTTGGTCCTTGCGTTCGCGCAGACGCGGGAAGATGGTGAACATTTTCTCGATGTCGTCGGCAATGCCACTGGCGTCTGAGCGGATGTACGCGCCCATTTGCAGGTTTTCGGTGATGGTCATGCGGGTGAACACACCACGACCTTCCGGCACCATGGCCAGGCCCTGCTTGACCAGGTCCCAAGGGCCTTGGCCTTGGATGCTTTTGCCCAAGTACTCGATGTCACCCACCTGCAAAGGCAATGTGCCGGTGATGGCTTTCATGGTGGTGGTTTTGCCCGCACCGTTGGAGCCGATCAAAGAGACCAACTCACCTTCATGCACTTCCAGGCTCACGCCCTTCACGGCCTGAATGCCGCCGTAACCCACTTGCAGGTCTTTGACCTTCAAAAGAACATTGGCCATCTCAGTGCCCTCCCGTGCCCAGATAGGCTTCAATCACTTTTTCATTCTTCTGCACATCGGCAGGCGTGCCTTCGGCGATTTGCTTGCCGTAGTCGAGCACCGTGACGCGGTCGCACAAGCCCATCACCAGTTTCACATCGTGTTCGATGAGCAAGATGGTGCGGTTGTCCTTGCGAATCTGGTCGATCAACTCGCGCAGTTGCACTTTTTCGGTCGCGTTCATGCCCGCGGCGGGCTCGTCCAGCGCGATCAGTTGCGGGTCGGTCGCCAAAGCGCGGGCAATTTCCAGGCGACGCTGGTCGCCATAGGACAGCGTGCGGGCCTTGAAATCGGCGTATTTGCCGATGCCCACGTAGTCGAGCAGCTCTTGCGCACGCTGCGCAATGGCGGCTTCTTCGGCCTTGAAGCTGGGCGTACGGAAAATCGCACCCAGCAAGCCCGAGTGGGTGCGCACATGGCGGCCCACCATCACGTTTTCGAGCGCGGTCATTTCGGCGAACAAACGGATGTTCTGGAAGGTGCGGGCAATGCCCGCCTTGGCCACTTCGTGCACGGCGGTGGGCTGGTAAGGCTTGCCTGCCAGCTCGAAGGTGCCGCTGTCAGGGGTGTAGAGGCCCGTGATCACGTTGAAAAACGTGGTCTTGCCCGCGCCGTTGGGGCCAATCAGGCCGTAGACCTGGCCGCGCTGGATGGTGATACCCACATCAGAGAGCGCTTGCAAACCGCCGAAGCGCTTGGAAATACCTGACACGTTGAGAACGGTGTCTTTGTTGGCTGTTGGATTCATGGTCTGCTCCTTCATTTCGTCGTGAGCGATTTGCCATGCTCAGGCGAAGGCCACAGGCCTCGAGGCCGCATCAACATGATCACGATCATGGCCAAAGCCACCAACAACTGGCGCAAGATGGCGGCATCCAGACGGCCCCCGGTCATCTCTTGCAAGGGTCCAGCGACATAGCGCAGCACCTCGGGCAAGGCCGACAACAAAATGGCCCCCAAGATCACGCCGGGCAAATAGCCCAGGCCGCCCAACACCACCATGGCCACGATCATCACCGACTCCATCAGGCTGAAGGACTCGGGCGAGATGAAACCTTGAAAACCTGCAAACATCGCACCGGATACGCCACCAAAAGTAGCGCCCATGCCAAACGCCAGCAACTTGAGGTTGCGGGTGTTCAGGCCCATGGCTTTGGCGGCGATTTCGTCTTCACGGATCGCCATCCAGGCGCGGCCAATGCGCGACACCTCCAAGCGGTGCGAAATCAAAATCGTCACCAACACCAGGCTCAGGAACAGGTAGTAGTACAGCGAGACCGAGGCGATTTCAAAATCGCCAATCATCAACTTTTGACCCAGGTTGACTCCAAAGATCGAGATCGGATCGATCTGCGACAGCCCCTTGGGCCCGTTGGTGATGTTGACCGGGTGGTCCAGGTTGTTCAGGAAAATGCGGATGATTTCACCAAACCCCAGAGTCACGATGGCCAAGTAGTCACCGCGCAGCTTGAGTGTGGGGGCTCCCAGCAGCATGCCAAACACGCCCGCCAAAGCCGCCGCCAGCGGCACGATCATCCAGATCGGCATGTGCATGCCCTCCGGAAACATACCCGCCAGGGTGCTGAAAGTGGTGATCAGGTGCGGCGAGGACAGCAGGCCGTACATGTAAGCGCCCACCGCAAAAAAGGCCACATAACCCAGGTCCAGCAGGCCCGCGTAACCCACCACAATGTTCAGGCCAATGGCCAGCAGGATGTAGAGCAAGGCCATGTCGGCGATGCGCACCCAGGCGTTGCCGAACATCTGCAACACCAGCGGGAGGATCAGCAGACCCACACCGATCAGGATGTATTGGAGTGTTTTGTTGTTTTTCATGTTCACCCCCATCACGCGCGGTCGGCCACACGCTCACCCATGAGGCCCGAGGGGCGCAGGGTCAACACGATGATCAGGACAATGAACGCAAAAATATCGGTGTAGTGGCTACCCAGAACACCTCCGGTGAGTTTGCCGATGTAGCCTGAGCCAATGGCCTCGATCAGGCCCAGCAAAATGCCGCCAATGACCGCGCCCGCCAAGTTGCCAATGCCGCCAAACACCGCTGCGGTGAAGGCTTTGAGGCCAGGCAAGAAGCCCATGTGGTGCTGTGCCGTACCGTAATTCGATGCGTACATCACACCCGCAATGGCCGCCAAGATGGCGCCAATCACAAACGTGGCCGAAATCACCATGTCAGGCTTGACACCCATCAAAGCCGCCACACGCGGATTCTCGGAAGTGGCCCGCATGGCGCGGCCCAGGCGGGTGTAGTTGACCAGCCACATCAAGATGGCCAAAGACACCGCCGTGACGCCCAAAATCATGATCTGGGTGGGCGTGATCACCACACCGCCCATGTTGATGGGGGTGCTGGACAACAAGGTGGGGTAAGCCTTGTAGTTGGGCTTCCAGATGATCATGGCCAGTGTCTGCAGCAAGATGCTCATGCCGATCGCTGTGATCAGGGGGGCCAATTTGGGGCTGTTGCGCAAAGGGCGGTAGGCGATCTTTTCGATCGAAAAGTTCAGGACCACCGCCACCACACAGGCGATCAGGGTGGCCAAAATCAAGATGACCCATCCGGGTGCACCGGGCATGGCGCCTTGCATCATGCCAATGGCGGACCAGCTCGTCAGAGCGCCCACCATCAGCACTTCTCCGTGCGCAAAGTTAATCAGGTTGATGATGCCGTACACCATGGTGTAGCCCAAGGCCACCAGGGCGTACATGCTGCCCATGACGAGGCCGTTGATGACCTGCTGGAGGAAGACGTCCATTGATTTCTCCGTGTTTTGACCTGCGCTTAGCGGGTCTTAGCTTCGGTTGTTGTTTTAGGGTCAAGAGTCACCTTTTGGGTGAGCCGTGACAACTAGCAAAAACCCCGCCAGATTCATGCGTTACCGGGCGGGGTGGCGGGATTGTAGTGAAAGAAAGTCTCGAGTCAGTATTCATTGCCGTCGGGAATTACCCTTTGGCTGCATTTTTCTTTCGCAGTTCTTCCAATTTATCGGCAATTTTGATTTCCAGACCCCGGCGAACCGGTTTGTAAAAGCCGGGCTCGGGCATCCCATCGGGCAAATAGCGCTCTCCAGCGGCAAAACCGTCTTCCTCGTCGTGTGCATAGCGGTAACCCTTGCCGTAGTCCAGCTGCTTCATAAGCTGGGTGGGGGCATTGCGCAAATGCATGGGCACCGGGCGGGTGCCGTCTTTTTTGACCCAGGCCTTGGCTTGGTTGAAGGCTTTGTAGGCGGCATTAGATTTGGGGGCCACGGCCAGGTAAATCACACACTGCGCCAGCGTCAACTCGCCCTCGGGGCTACCCAGGCGCTCATACACCTCGGCGGCGTCCAGTGCCATGCGCAAAGCTCGCGGATCGGCCAAACCAATGTCCTCGCTGGCCATGCGAATCAGGCGCCGTGCCATGTAGCGTGGGTCGGCACCCCCGTCGAGCATGCGCACAAACCAATACAGGGCGGCATCCGGGTCCGAGCCACGCACCGATTTGTGCAAGGCGCTGATGGTGTCGTAGAACTGCTCGCCGCCTTTGTCGTAGCGGCGCATGCGCTCGCCCAGCACCCGCATCAGCCAAGTATCGGTCACTGGGTCGATGCTTTCTTGTTTGGCGGCCATGGCCAAGGTTTCCAGCGTGTTCAGCAAACGCCGCGCATCGCCATCGGCATAGGCCAGCAAACGGGTCAGCGCCTCCGGCTCGATGGCGGGAATGGCATCAATGGCCTGCGCCCGCCCCACGATGCTTTGCAGGTCTTCCTCGGTCAGGGGCTGCAGCACATACACCGCTGCCCGCGACAGCAAGGCCGAATTCACCTCAAACGAAGGGTTTTCGGTGGTGGCCCCGATGAAGGTGAACAAGCCGCTTTCCACATGCGGCAAAAACGCGTCTTGCTGGCTTTTGTTGAAGCGGTGCACCTCGTCCACAAACATGATGGTGCGCTGGGGGTGCAAACCTGTGCGGGCGGCTTCGGCTTTTTCAACCGCTTCGCGGATGTCCTTGACGCCGCCCAAGACTGCGCTGATGCTCAAAAATTGCGCGTCAAACGCGTCGGCCATCAAGCGGGCGATGGTGGTTTTTCCCACGCCCGGCGGCCCCCACAAAATGCAGCTGTGCGGCTGGCCCGACTCAAAAGCCAGTCGCAGTGCCATGCCCTCGCCCAGCAAATGCTGCTGGCCAATCACCTCACCCAAGTGGCGCGGGCGCAAGCGCTCGGCCAAGGGGGCATGGGGCGTCAGACTGGCGGCTTTCATCGGCACCCGGGGAGCATCAAGGCCGAATGACGTCCGCGCCCGCCGGAGCCTTGAACACAAAGGTGTTGGCGGGCAAAACAGGGTTCAGCTCAAAACCCGAAAAAGTCAGCACAGAACGCTGGCCCAAGCTGTCTTGGACATCGAGCACGGCCAGTTCGGGGCCTGAAGCGCTGGCACGCAAGCCCACCATCACCGCGCGAATTTGCCCATCGGGGGACTGGGGGGTGGCCCGCACCCACTGCAGGCCGCCCTGGTCGGGCTCGGGGCTGAACTCAAAATCGCTTTTGAGGGCCTGCAAATCCGACGCGGCTGTCAGCAAGGCAGCCGGGGTCGAGCCCAGCACCTGCGACTGCGCACGGGCCGTGACCTGGTTCAGATCCACATCGTGCAGCCACAAGGTTTGACCATCGGCGACCAAGGTTTGCACAAAGGGCTTGCGGTAGTCAAAACGGAATTTACCGGGCCGCTGGAACTCAAAACGGCCACTCGATGTTTTGGCCCTCGGGGCCTGGCCCGGGCGGCTCGGCGAGGTGACCACCTGGGTGAAGTCGGCCCGGCCACTGCGGGCCTGCTTCATGAACTGGGCCAGCACATCCACGCTGTCGGCCTGCACGGGCATGGCCCAAGCCCATACCGCCCCGGCCAACAGCCAAGCTCCACCCCAACCCAGCAGCGCTCGGCGCTGCACAACACTGTTTGTCATTCGTATCACTCTGCCCGTGCGGGCACCAGTATTTCACGCTGGCCGCTGCCACTCATGGCGCTGACCAGGCCTGCTTTTTCCATGTCTTCCACCAAACGGGCGGCGCGGTTGTAGCCGATCTTGAGGTGGCGCTGCACCAGCGAAATGCTGGCCTTGCGGTTTTTCAAAACCACTTCCACGGCTTGGTCGTACATCGGGTCTTTCTCGCCGTTGTCGCCCTCGCCGAGCATGCCGCCATCGTCGTCCGTGGTGCCGCCTTCGAGCACACCTTCGATGTAGTCGGGCTCGCCCTGACTCTTGAGGTAGCTCACCACGCGGTGCACTTCTTCGTCGCTCACAAAAGCGCCGTGCACCCGGATCGGGAAACCCGTGCCCGAGGGCATGTAGAGCATGTCGCCCATCCCCAGCAAGGCTTCGGCCCCCATCTGGTCCAAGATGGTGCGGCTGTCGATTTTGCTCGACACCTGAAACGCAATGCGGGTCGGGATGTTGGCCTTGATGAGGCCGGTGATCACGTCCACGCTGGGGCGTTGGGTGGCCAAAATCAGGTGGATACCGGCGGCTCGGGCCTTCTGGGCCAAACGCGCAATCAGCTCCTCGATCTTCTTGCCCACCACCATCATCAAATCGGCCAGCTCGTCGATCACCACCACGATGTGCGGCAGGCGCTTGAGCGGCTCGGGGTCATCCGGCGTCAGGCTGAAGGGGTTGTAGATGAACTCTTCGCGGGCCGTGGCTTCGTCGATTTTCTGGTTGTAACCGGCCAGGTTGCGCACGCCCATCTTGCTCATCAGCTTGTAGCGTTTCTCCATCTCGGCCACACACCAGTTCAGGCCATGCGCGGCTTGCCGCATGTCGGTCACCACCGGGGCCAGCAAGTGCGGAATGCCTTCATAAACCGACATCTCCAGCATCTTGGGGTCGATCATCAGCAGACGTACATCTCGCGCTTCGGCTTTGTAGAGCAGCGACAGGATCATGGCGTTGATACCCACCGATTTGCCCGAGCCGGTGGTACCGGCCACCAACACATGCGGCATCTTGGCCAAGTCGGCCACCACCGGGTTGCCAATGATGTCCTTGCCCAGGCCCATGGTCAGCATGGACTTGGCCTCGTTGTAAACCTGAGAGCCCAGAATTTCGCTGAGCTTGATGGATTGGCGCTTGGCGTTGGGCAACTCCAGCGCCATGTAGTTTTTGCCAGGAATCGTCTCGATCACCCGGATGGACACCAAGCTCAGCGAACGCGCCAGATCTCTGGCCAGGTTCACCACCTGCGAGCCCTTGACGCCCGTGTCCGGCTCGATCTCGTAGCGGGTGATCACCGGGCCAGGGGCTGCGGCCACCACACGCACCTTGACACCAAAATCCGACAGCTTTTTCTCGATCAGGCGGCTGGTCATCTCCAGCGTCTCGGGCGACACGGTTTCTTGTCGGATGGACAGGCTGTCGAGCAAATCCACCTGCGGCAGCTTGCTGTCGGGCAGCTCGTTGAACAGGGGTTTCTGGCGCTCCTTGACCACGCGGTCGCTGCGCGGCACCTCCATCACGGGCGGCTCAATGACACGAGAGACAGGCTTGGTCACTGGCACCGGCGGCAAGTCCAGCTGGCCATCGGGCGAATCATGGACGGGTGGACCCAAGTCCCACTCGGGCTCAATGGCCTGCGGCGAGAGGGCCTGCTGGCGTTCGCGCAAAGCCTGTTGGCCCAAAGCCAAGTCTTCTTCGATCTCGCGTTTTTCATGCCGCGACTGGATCAAGGCGTCGAGGCGACCCCCGATTTTTTCAGCCAACTGCCCCCAAGAAAAACGGAACACCATGGCCACGCCCACCAAGACCAACGCAATCCCCATGAGGGCTGAGCCGTTGAAGCCCAGGCCGCGCAGGGCAGCCGTGCCCACCAGATACCCCAACACCCCACCACTGTGCCCAGGCAAGTCCGATTCAAGCCGGTACAGGCGTGTCCACTCCAGGCCGCAACTGGCCACCAGCAAAACCGCCAAGCCCAGCCAGAACACCCACAAACTGCGCTGCCAGAAGGGCTCGTCCACCCTGTCTTGCGAGCCAGCGCCACGCAACCACCTGGCCAAAGCCACCAACCAAACCCGCAAACCCGCCGCCACACACCACCAGGCCGAAAAACCCATCAGGAAATACGCCAGATCCGAGATCAGAGCACCCCATCGCCCCACCCCATTGCGCACCAACTCCCCGCTGCCC
>JANQXJ010000007.1 GCA_030729445.1 Limnohabitans sp.
CCTACCCCCGACAAAGACGCCATCGCCCTGCTGCCCGAATTTGAGCGTCTGGGGCTGGACCGCATCAGCCTGGTGAACACTGCGGCGCAGGCGCATCAGGCGCATGACCAGTTGATCACCGCCAGAGCTTGGGGCTTTGACACCGAGTCCAAACCCACCTTCAAAGTGGGCGAACAGTCCGACGGGCCGCACATTCTGCAGCTGGCCACCCCCGAACGGGCATGGGTGTTTCAGTTACACGAGCCCGAGTGCCGCGCAGTAGCCGCCGATTTGCTGGCACGCGGGGGCATTGCCAAAGCCGGGTTTGGCCTGGGTGACGACCGCAAGCGCATCGTGCACAAGCTGGGCATCGACCCGCAAGGCATCTTGGAGCTCAACACCATCTTTCGCGAACGCGGTTACCGCAAGGACATGGGCGTCAAAGGGGCAGTGGCGGTGCTGTTCAACCAGCGATTCATCAAGTCCAAAAAAGCCGCCACCAGCAACTGGGCCAACACCCGCCTGAGCGAGGCGCAACTGGTCTACGCCGCCAACGATGCCTACGCGGCCATTCGCGTCTGGCAGGCACTGGAACTTTGACTGGGCCTTGAAAGCGCCAGCGCCAAGCTTGTGCATGCTGGCATCCACATCAGAGCCCGACAAGCCATGGGACGACTGCCATTTCAGGTCCCGCTGTAGGGTAAGGAAGAATGGTGCAACACGATGCGCAATTGACCCGCATCGTCCTTGACATACTTCCAAGTTTTGTCAACCGTGGTCACTTTGCCCGCCTGGTCGATCATCATGACGTTGCCCATGCTGCTGGCCGAGTCACCGGCAATGAAGACGGCGGCGTTTTTGGACTCACACTGTGTCCACCCCTTGAGCGCAAAACCAGTGTCCTTCGGAAAGTTGCTGTCTCCCCCTACAAAGTAAGCCAAAGCGCCAGCCCGGGTGGTGCGAAAAGTCTGGGGCGCCACGGTCAGCGTGGGCTTGAACAAGACTGCGCCCATTTGGTAACCGTAAGCGGCATCGATCACCTTCTCGGCCAGCGCCTTGGCTGCAGCCGGGCCTTGGGTGGCTCCTGTGGTGCTGATGTCCACCAAGGCCTTGCACCAGGCGGCTTGGGCATTGCGCACTTCGGCCTCGGTGATGCCTTGGTTGACTACAGTCGTGGCTTGGGCAGCGCTGGTCAGACCCCAAATTACAAGCGAAGCGGCGATCAAGGATGCGGATTTCATGGTTCAACTCCAAGTTTTTTGGTATTCAGAAAATTAAAATTGACAGCCTTTTTGTTTTCAGATGTCTGCTTTGATTAAACAGCTCCGTGATGAACTGGACTTGAAGACTGCATGACGTGGCACTGAACACGGCATTAACGAGAGATGACACCCGTGCGAACCCTAACGACGGCGGTGACAATAGACAAATGTTCCGAAGACAGCTCAGTGGGGTATTGCTCGTATTGGCCGCTTGCATCGTGTTGCAAGGCGTTGGTGCCGTGTTTGCACTTCGCGAAGCTGAGCGCCAAGTGGTGCGTGGGCGCGTGGCCAGCGACATCCACCAGGGCTTTTTGCAGTTGTTGGCCACCAAACAGCGGCTGAGGTCTTGGGTGACACAACACAAGATTGGCGCCGGGGGCCATGCCGAGGAACGCGACGAGCTGATGCAACAAATGCAGCAGGGCTTGGGCGAGTTGGCGTTGCTGGCTCAAAAAGCCGCAGCACTGGGTTTGGACGGCCGCAACAGCGAAGAACACACCGCCCGCACAGACGCCTTGCAGGTACTGGGCCACAACGTTCACGAGTTGGGCCAAGCCCTGATGCAGCTCAAAACCTTGCCCGCCGACATGCCCGCCCGGCTGGGCTGGGACACCCTCACCGAGGTCTTTGACAAATCTGAAGGCCGTGACTTGCGTGAACTGATCGCCCAAAGCATCACCCGCGAAAGTGCCGCAATGCAGCGCGAACGTTTGGCGGCCGACGCCACACTGGATCGGATTCGCTGGCTCTGGATCGGCATGGCCTTGACCTTGGCCATGCTGGCCTTGGGGGCCACGCTCTACTTTGCACGGGCACTTCGCCGCCCCATCGATGAACTGGTGCAAGGGGCGCACATGCTGGGCCAAGGCTCACTGCAACACCGGGTAGCGCTGAATGACCAAGACGAATTTTCTGATGTGGCCCGCAGCATGAATGCCATGGCGGCCGCACTCGAAAAGCACCAACAACTTGAAACCGAGCACCGCCAGCGGTTAGAGACAGAGGTGCGCGAGCGCACCAGCGCCTTGCACGAGGCCAACCAGTCGCTGCAACAAACCGACACGCGTCGACGCACGTTGTTGGCCGACATCAGCCATGAACTTCGCACCCCTACCACCGCCATCCGCGGTGAAGCCGAGATCACCTTGCGCGGTGGCGAACACCCAGCTGCGCATTACCGAGAAGCGCTGCAACGCATCGTGGCCACCTCCAGGCAACTCGGCTCGGTGATCGACGACTTGTTGGCCATGGCCCGCAGCGACATGGAATCGCTGAGCATGGTGCACCAGCGTGTCGACCTGTCTGAACCCTTGGGCGACGCACTGGCGCAAGCCCAAGCCCTGGCGGGTGAGCGACATATCCAGATCAACGCACAAGCCATGCCTGCAGGCGCCGTGATCGTCACGGGTGATGCGCAGCGCTTGTCTCAGCTGATGCTCTTGATGCTGGACAACGCGGTGCGCTACTCCCACCCCGCTGGCTGCGTGAGTCTGCGCTGGTGGTGCAGCGACGAGGCAAGCCCCATGCTGGTGCTGGAGGTGGTCGACCAAGGGATTGGCATTCCAGCAGAAGAGCTGCACCAGGTGTTTGATCGGCATTTCAGGGGCCGCATGGCCCGCTTACACCGCGCCGCTGGCAGCGGCTTGGGCTTGCCCATTGCCAAGGCTTTGGCTCAGGCCCACGGCGGCACCTTGACCCTGGAGAGCCCAGCCGACGAGACCACAGGCACCGGCACCCGTGTCCAGCTTTTCCTGCCTTTGCTGCATGGTCAAACCACAGTGACGGTTTCCAACCCCATGGTCAGCTGACACCTGGTTTTGCCGTGCCCTTGCCTTTGATCGTCCTAACCCCTTGACTCCACCATGAACATCATCCTGATCGAAGATGACCCGCGAATTGCCGATTTTTTGCAACGCGGTCTGAAAGCCGAAGGCCTGCAAGCTCAACGCGCGGCCACTGGACCGGAAGGCTTGGCCCTGGTGCAAGACGCAGCACGGCAAACCGCTCCTGGCGATGCCCCCACGGTGGTGGTGCTGGACCTGATGCTGCCGGGCATGAACGGCCTGGAGATCTGTCAAACCCTGCGGGCCCAAGGCGTGCCCTTCCCGATCCTGATGCTCACGGCCTTGAGCGCCTTGGAGGATCGGGTGGCGGGCTTGCGCATGGGCGCTGACGATTACCTGTGCAAGCCATTTGAATTCGAAGAACTGTTGGCACGCCTGGAGGCCTTGTGCCGTCGGGCACATGGCATGGCCACTCCCCCCAGCCTGTTGCAAGTGGCCGACATCGTGCTTGATCGCGACAGCATGCGGGCCAGTCGTGCAGGCGAGGCCCTGAACTTGACCGCACGTGAGTTGGCTTTGATGGAGCTGTTGATGAGCGCACCCGGCAGGCTGTTCAGCCGCGAGAGGATTTTGTCCAGCGTCTGGGGCCTGAACGAAGACCCATTGACCAATGTGGTGGATGTCTACATCCGGCGCTTGCGCAGCAAGATCGACGAAGGCCGCGACAGTCCCTTGATCCAGACCGTGCGCGGATTGGGCTACCGGATGGAAGCACCTGCTGACTCGGGTGTGCCCCAGACGGTCTGATCAAGCACACATCCCTCGCCCTCCACCAAAGCCACTTCATGAAAACAAATCTGTCTCAACGTCTGCGCCAAGCGGCCGACCAACACCGCGCAGGCAACGAAGGAGACGATCTGACACTGAGCCTGCAAGATTTAATTCGCTTGCACGGCGAGTCCTCGCTGGCTGTGCTGTTGATGCTGCTGGCCGTGGTAAGTGTGCTGCCCGTGGCCGGTGCGGGCACCCTCATGAGCTTTGGCATGTGGGCCGTCGCCTGGTCGTGGGTGCGCGAACGCGAAACACTGAGCTTGCCAGCACGTTTGGGCAACTTGTCGCTCAATGAACGCTGGAGTGGCCGTTGCCTGCATGGGCTGGCCTGGTTGTATGAGAGCAGCCAGCGTTTGATGCGCCCACGCTGGACCTGGCTCTCACATGCGGGAACACGCGCCTGGTGGGGGTTCTGGATTGCGCTGATGGCCTTGGTGATCTTTGTGCCCCTGCCTCTGGGCAATGTGTTGCCCAGCTTGAGCCTGGTTCTGCTCAGTCTGGGCTGGATGTTTCGCGACGGCCTGGCCCTGTTGCTGTCCACCGCCGTCGGCTTGGTGGGTGTGGCTTATGGCCTGTCGGTGGGGCATCTGGCCGTGCAAGCTTTCGATCGGATGATGGATTTGCTGCCAAAGTGACAGGCGCCCACATGGTGGATGCATAAAGTCAGGGCTCATTCATCGCCCGAAAGATTGAACATGTCGACCACTGCAGCAGCCGCACACACACCAGCACACAAACCCATCGACCCTGTCTGGCAAGCCAAAGTCCATTTGGCCGCCGCATTGCGTTTGGCGGTGCTGCACGACTTTGACGAAGGCATCGACAACCACTTCACCGTGGCCGTGCCGGGGCGCGATGACCAATACCTGATCTCGCCCTTTGGTGTGCACTGGTCCGAGGCCCGTGCCAGCACCATGATGGTGTTCAACGAAGCGGGCGAAACCCTGGAAGGCGAAGGGTTTGTGGAGTTGTCAGCGCAATCCATTCACGCCCCGGTGCACCGCCTCACGGGCGCCAAAGTGGTGCTGCACACCCACCAGCCCTGGGCCACGGCCTTGAACATGCTCAAAGCCAACCGCTTGCTGCCCGCCACCCAAACCGCCGCCTTTTTTGACGGCGTCATCGCCTACGACGACCATTACACAGGTTTGGCGGCCGACCTGTCTGAGGGAGAGCGCCTGTCACAACTCATGAGCGGCGGCAAGACCGTGCTCTTCATGAAGAACCATGGCGTCATGACGGTAGGCGATACCGTGGCGCAAGCCTACCGCAGGCTCTACAAACTCGAAAAGGCCTGCCGCACCCAAGTGCTGGCCATGGGCACAGGCCAGCCCCTGAACGTGTTGACCGAATCCGTGATCCAGCGCATCAAAAACCCCAGCCCCCTGGACCGCCACCCCCGCAGCGAACGCGAGCGACTGTTTTTTGAAGCCATGATGCGCGTGGTCGACCGGGTGAACCCGGGTTATGCCGATTGACCCTGTCCGCCCCCTAAAATTGCGGCATGGCCATCAGCACAAACGCCCCACCCCTCCCTGACTCCACGCATTCGACATTGAACTTGGCCAACGCCTTGTGGCGGGTGCGCCGACCCAAGCCTTTTGTGTTGGTGATTGAAGGTGAAGTGGGTCAGGAGGCACAAGAGCCCACCGACTACCTGCACGACAAACTCTTGTTGCCCGAATGGCGCGAGGCCTTTTACCAGCTGGTCGATGCGACGGGCTTGGTGGTGTGCCTGAACGTCCACACCCAGCACCCCACCTACCGCGACGTGCGCGGGCGCTCCAGCAAAGGGCGGCTGAGCCAAGGCGAGTACTACCACCACGACGGCTGCACCGGCCCAGTAAAGCCGCGCTTTGTGGAAATTCGCTGCCCCATTCAGCCGCAAACACGCGGCGTGGCCACCGCTGTGGCACCGCACCGCGATGTGGTCAAAGCCATGGTGCAAGTGCTGCCCGCCGAGCTGGCCGCCACAGCCGCACTGGCCACACAAGACATGCGACCAGAAACCATTCACCAGATGGACGATGCGGCGCTCGACCACATGCAAGGTCTCATCACGCGCACCGTGCGCAAGAAGCTCAACGCCGAAGGCGCACGCAGCTACTTCCGACAAGTAGATGTGGCCGCCAACGCCTACTTTGAACCCTGGGCCTTGGGCGAAAGCCGATTCATCGCCAACGCCAACAGCGGCATCACCATGCAACACCGCCGCGCCTACCAAGCCCCCCACACCGGCGGAGTGGCCAATGGCCACTTGGTCAAGCGCTGGACCAACGAAGAATTGCTGCTACCCGGCCAAGTGGTAGACCAAGCCTTGATTGCTGCGCTGTGCAGCGAGGAAGGTGAAGAGGCAGATGGGGAGCGTGCTGAGGGGTGTTACCTCGGGGCGCATTGAGAAAACGTTGCGAACAAACCCAAGTCAAGGCTATGCCCAGTGCTGGTCTTCGAGTCCCTTGCACCACACACATTTTGTCATTTCAAATTGTTACCAATATCTTCAACTGAATTCTTTATTGGTAATTTAATTCAGCAAAAATGTGACCCTGTCTCCGTGCACAGGGCACAGAACAAACTGAAGAAGGAAAGATGACATGAAAAAATGGCTCACAGCATTGGCGCTTTGCACAACGGCCACCATGGGTTTTGCACAAACAGCGACCGAGCTGATCGGTAAGTGGCAATTGGTTGATTACAAAGACCCTAAGGGCAAGACCATGAACATCGAGCGTGAACTCGGTACCACACAAGTGTTTCAAGTGTTTTCAGCGCCCAACGTCTTCCAAAGCATTTTGGGCAAAGATGGCACGCGAGGCACTTGGAGCATGTCGCCCGACAACAAGGTGTTAACCGTCAAGGCCGGAATGAAGATGAATTTTGAAATCAAAACCTTCACGCCAACAATGCGTGTGATCGTGACCGAGGACAAGGAAACTCTGACCTACGAAAAGCGCTGAGCCCCAAGAGATCCCGGCAATTGAAACAGCCGCTGAAGCGATCGCTCGGCGGCTTTTTCATGCTGAAGCGGGATGTTTGAGGTTTTTTTTGAGGAGTGGGTTGTAAGCTGTTGCGGCCCTTGACCTTGGCGCGGCCCGAGCCGGACCAAGGCAATAAGCCCTTTTTTACCTTGATGCCTTGCGCTATGCCTCGGGTCTAGGTTAAGCCTGCCCAGACCACTTCAAGGTCGGTGTGACCATTCAAAATAGAAAACGGCCAGTCCTATATGGAAAGGGGTTTACTGGCGTGACTTGCATCATCCAACTGAGAGAAGAAACTTAAGACATCAGCACTTCACATTCACTGACCATGCCTCGAGCTAAAAAAATTGGAAAGACAAGTGGGTTGGGGGTGGATAGTTTTGCAAATGTCCACAGCGTTTGCGCCCAATTCAATCACTAACGCGATCTCGCCAATCATGTCGCAAGCTCAACTGTATTTCAGCGCGGTCGCCTTGCCCCAAAACACGCGGTACATGAACACCGTGTAAGCGATGATCACCGGCAACGTGATCGCCACGCCGACAAAAATCACATTCAGTGAGGCGGTGCTGATAGCCGCTTCCCACACCGTCATCCGGCCGATCACAATATCGGGGAAGATGCTGTAGGCCAAGCCAAAAAAGGCAAGCACAAAAATCAACACAGTATTGGCAAACACCAACCAACCATAACCCGCGTTGATCAAGTAGGGCCGTGTAAGAACCCAGCGCATGGCAAAAAATGCCAAGACGCACATGAGGGGCACTGGAAGCAAGGCAAAGACCTGCGGCACACCAAACCATTTCTCTAGCACGCCCTCTTTGACCAGCGGCGTGGCCGCTGAAATGGCCAGCAAGGCGCCCGCCATGGGCCACAGCACAAGCCGCGCCCAGCGCACGGCCTTTTGCTGCAAGTCGCCCTCGGTTTTCATGATCAACCAACCCGAACCCAGCAGCACATAAGCAGCCGGCAAAGTGACAGCGATACCCAAGCTAAATGCCCAGCCCAGAGCTCCGCTGGCAAAGCCGGTGATGTAGCTGCCCAGCATCCAACCCTGCGATGCACTGGCCATGAGCGAACCGGCAAAAAACGCGCGGTTCCAGAAAGGCTTGTAGCGCAGCGGCGCTTTCACGCGAAAGTCAAACGCCACACCTCGCAAGATCAAGCCAATCAGCATCATCGCCACGGGCAGATACAAGGCCTGCAGAACCAGACCATGGGCCATCGGAAAGGCGATCAACAACACCCCCACGCCCAACACCAGCCAAGTTTCATTGGCGTCCCAGAAGGGGCCAATGCTGGCGATCATGGTGTCCTTCTCTGAATCGGTCGCCTGCAACAGCAGCAAGCCAACGCCCAGGTCGTAACCATCCAAAACCACATAAGCCAGCAGGGCTAGCCCCATCACAGCCAAGAAAAACAATGGCAAAAATTCAGCCCAAGTCATGGTCGCCTTTCAAATTCATTTTCAAATACAGAACAGCTGGGAGCGGTGCATCACACACCTGCTTTGCCCAACAAGGCACCCGTGGGCGCTTCTTGTTTGTGTTCTTTGGGGTTCTCTGCCATGTACTTCAAGACGCCGACGTAAGTGACCAGCAGCAGGCCATAAACCACCAAGTAAGCCGTTAAAGTGAGCGCAATATAGGGCGGTGGCAAGGTGGTTGCGGCTTCGCTGGTGCGCATGAAGCCTTGCACCAGGAAGGGCTGGCGACCGATCTCGGTCACGTACCAGCCCGCCAGCGTGGCGACCCAGCCGGAGAACGCCATGCCCGAGAGCACCCACAGCAGGGGCTTGGGCAGTGTCACTTCTGGCTGCCTGCGTTGAAGCCACAAGCGCCAGGCGGTAAAGCCAGCCACCAGCAACATCAACGAACCCACACCCACCATCACGCGGAAGGCGTAAAAAACGGGCGCAACGGGGGGATGCGCACCTTCAAACTCATTGATACCCTTGATTTCACCGTCCATCTCGTGGGTCAAAATCAGGCTGGCCATTTTGGGAATCTTCACGGCGAAGTGGGTGGTGCGTGCTTCTTGGTCTGGAATGCCAAACAGCGTCAGCGGTGCACCGCGCTCGGTTTCCCAAATGCCTTCCATGGCAGCGACCTTGGCAGGTTGGTGCTGCAGCGTGTTGAGTCCATGCATGTCACCCACCAGAAACTGCAGCGGCATCACAACGGCCGCTGTGAAGACGGCCGCCCGCATGGCTTTGTGGGTGCCACGCGTGGCGCTGCCTTTGAGCAATTGCCAAGCGCAAAGTCCAGTAATCAGGAACGAAGCGGTCAGCGCCGAAGCGAGCAATTTATGGGTGAATCGATAGGGCAAAGAAGGATTAAAAACCACCGCCAGCCAATCGGTAGGAATGAACTGGCCATTAACGATCTCAAAACCCGCAGGTGTGTGCATCCAAGAGTTCAGGCTCAGGATCCAGAAGGCCGACATGGTGGTACCAATCGCCACTAGAAACGTGGCTGTCAGGTGAACCCGCTCACTCACCCGGCCGCGCCCAAACAGCATGATGCCTAGGAAGCTGGCCTCCAAGAAAAACGCTGTCAGCACCTCATAACCGAGCAGCGGCCCTGAAATATTGCCCGTGCGCTCCATGAATCCCGGCCAATTGGTCCCGAACTGGAAGCTCATCACAATGCCCGACACCACACCCAGCGCAAAGGTGAGCGCGAACACTTTGGTCCAGAAATAGTAGGCCTCCTCCCAAGCCACATCCCTTGTGCGGACAAAGCGCCAACGGAAGAACAACAAAAACCAACACAGCGCGATAGTGATGGTGGGAAACAGGATGTGGAAGCTGATGTTCGCAGCAAACTGGATGCGAGAGAGGATGAGTGCGTCGATGTCCATGGTGGCTTTCTGATGAATTCGCGAGACTTAACTTTTGGGGCCAAGGCCCGCTGCTTTGGATGATCGACCGGTCAAACGGTCTTTGAATTCGAGCACTTTGGTCACGGTGGCGCCCATGCCCATGAGCTGCATGGCGGTTTCGGGTGCGAGCTTTTGCACGTCGTCAAACCAAGTCATGAGCCGGTCAATCAGGTCATGCATTTCGCGCATCCGCTGCTGGGCATGCCGCTCTGCGTCGGTAGTGGGCGTTTCAAGCAAAGCGCTTCGCAGCATGGACAAGGTGGGCTCGATTTCACGGCGACGACGCTCTTCGGCCAAGACCCGAAAGATTTCCCAAATGTCAGCGGGTGCCTCAAAGTATTCGCGCCGGTCACCCGCTTGATGACGCAAACGCACCAGCCGCCAGGCCTGCAACTCCTTGAGGCCCATGCTCACATTGGAGCGAGAGAATTCCAGCGCCTCCGCAATCTCATCGGCATTCAATGCCTGCGGTGACACATAAATGAGCGCATAAATTTGACCCACGGTGCGGTTGATGCCCCATTTGCTGCCCATTTCACCGAAATGGGCGATGAACTCTCGGTTGAGGGCAGGAATTTGGTCAGAAATGGGCATGGGGTGACGTTGGCTTTTGCTTAAGAATTTTCAGTAAATACTGAAACATCAGGAAAGATTATAGGGTTATCCCGTATTTCATGGCAATGCCTGAACATAAAAAAACCCGGACGGTTTTCCGTCCGGGCATTTTTGTTTCCAGCGCGTAGCGTTTACTTCTTGCTGGGCGGCAAGTCCGTGCAGCTACCGTGCGCCACTTCTGCCGCCATGCCGATGCTTT
>JANQXJ010000008.1 GCA_030729445.1 Limnohabitans sp.
AAACACCATGCGGCCGATGCGGCCAAATCCGTTGATACCGATGCGAATGGTCATGAATAGTTCTCTCTTTCTCTGTCTTTCAGTTCAATTTAAAAAATCAAGGCAAGATGGCTCGGCACAGGCTTCACAACAGCGCCGAAAAATCCTCAATGACGCGGTCAGGCGAGCACGTGTGCACCGACTCACCCATGTTGTAGCCATAAGGCAGCAACCAAACCGGCACACCTGCATTGCGGGCGGTGGCCGCATCGATCGACGAGTCACCCACAAACAAGGCTTGTGTGGCCTTCAGGTCCCAACGCTTCAAGCAGTCCACCACGCTGGTGGGGTCGGGTTTTTTGACCGAGAAGGTGTCGCCGCTGACCACCACGTCAAAAGCCTCGTGAAGCCCGTGCACGCGCAGCACGGTGTCGGTGTAGCGGCCTTCCTTGTTGGTCACCACCGCCAGTTTGCAGCCACGCGCACGCAGCGCCGCGAGCACTTCGCGCACCTGGGGGTACAAATTGCTGCGTGTACCGCAACGGTCTTGGTAGTAGCGGTCAAAAATGGGCAGCGCTTGCTTCAGATCTTCACCTTTGCGCACGGCTTCCACCGGGGTCTGGGTGACACTGGCCAACGCTTGGATCAGCAGCTCTTTGGTGCCGTGACCAATCCAGTCGTTGACTTGCTGCTGCGATACCTCGGGCCAATCGAAATAGCGCAAGGTGTCGTTCACCGCATCGGCGATTTCAGGCGCGGTTTCGACCAAGGTGCCGTCGAGGTCAAAAAAATAGGCTTGTGGTGTTTGCATTTTTTTCTCTTTGCAACAGGGTCGCAGCTCAATTGTCGGAAGGCACGATGTGCGCGGGCAGGGCTTGAGCCTGGCGGTGGGTGTGACGATGCACCAAGGTGCGCACCGCTTCACACACACGTTCGGTGGTGATGCCAAAGTGCGCGTACAAAGCCGGGGCTGGGGCTGACTCACCAAAGCTATTCATACCAATCACCATGCCGGTGCGACCCACGTATTTGCGCCAAAAATCGGGGTGTGCCGCTTCCACGGCTACGGTGGGTAAGCCCAGCGGCAAGACCAGGTCTTGGTACGCCTCACTTTGACGGTCAAACACATTGGTGCAGGGCATGGACACCACCCTTGTCGCCACGCCTTGGGTGGCCAGTTCGGCTTGCGCTTTCATGGCCAAAGAGGTCTCGGACCCTGTGGCCACGATGATGGCTTGGGCGCCCGGCATGTCGCTCAGGATGTAGCCACCCTGGCGCACCTTGGCCGCATCGGCGGCGTCGGTCAGCAGCTGCGGCAGGTTTTGGCGCGACAGCGCCAAGGCGCTTGGGCCGTCGCGGCGCTCCACCGCACAGGCCCAGGCCACGGCTGTTTCCAGGCCATCGGCGGGCCGCCACACATCCAGCCCCGGGATGATGCGCAAGCTGGGCACATGCTCCACGCTTTGGTGCGTGGGGCCGTCTTCGCCCAGACCAATCGAGTCGTGCGTGAAGACGTGGATCACGCGCTTTTTCATGAGCGCTGCCATGCGAATGGCGTTGCGCGAATAGTCCGAGAACGTCAGGAATGTGCCACCGTAAGGGATGTAACCCCCATGCAGCGCCATGCCGTTCATGATGGCGGCCATGCCAAATTCGCGCACGCCATACGACAGGTGGTTGCCCCAGGTGTCACGGCCCGCTTTGGTGCAGGTCTTGAAGTTGGTCAGGTTGGAGCCCGTCAGGTCGGCGCTGCCGCCAAAAAACTCGGGCAACAAGGGGGCCAACACATCCAACGCATTCTGGCTGGCTTTGCGGGTGGCCACCGCATCGGGCTTGGCCACGATGGCCGACAAGGCTTTTGCCAGACCCTGGGCGTAGGCCTCACTCAAGTCGCCACTCATGCGGCGCTCGAATTCGGCCGCGTCTTCCGGGTAGCGACTCTGATAGGTAGCAAAGCGCTCACGCCATTGGTTTTCCGCACGTGTGCCACTGGCCTGGGCATCCCAAGCAGTGGCCACATCGGCAGGCACTTCAAAGGGCGCATAAGGCCAGTTCAGCGCTTCGCGGGTGGCGGCCACTTCGGCAGCGC
>JANQXJ010000009.1 GCA_030729445.1 Limnohabitans sp.
GGTTTCAAGCGTGCGTGGCGCCCGTGAACTGGCGCTCTTCGGCGAGCCAAGTCAGGACGGGAATGGTGCCCGGCAGAACCGGCGTCACGGCCACCGGCAGCGACTGCCAAGCGTGTGATTGCGCTTCGCGCATTTGCAACTCACCCTGCCAGTCCCACACCTTGCAAAAGTGCAGCCGCACCAGCGCATGCGGGTAATCGACCATCTGGGTTTTCCAGACTTGGGCGGCACCGATGGTGATGCCCAGCTCTTCTTGCAGCTCGCGGCGCAGGGCTTGCTCAACCGACTCGCCCGCTTCGAGCTTACCGCCCGGGAATTCCCAATAGCCGGCGTACACCTTGCCCTCAGGGCGAGAGGTCAGCAAAAAATGGCCATCGGCTTGCAGCAGCACACCCACCGCCACATCGACCACGGCACGCTCAGCCTGGCCCGCCCTCAGGTCTTCGCGTGCGCGCTCCCCGTCAGCGACCAGCAAACCTGCGCTCATGCGGGGTCGGCTTGGCGGCCCATCATGTCCCGCGCAAACTGGTAGGCCACTCGGCCGCTGCGCGAGCCGCGCTCCAAAGCCCACAGCAACGCGTCTGGGCGGGCAGCGTCGATTTGTGCGGGCGTGGCACCCAGAGCGCTGAGCCACTGGCCGGCAATGGTCAAGTACTCGTCTTGTGAGAAGGGATAGAAACTGATCCACAGGCCAAAGCGCTCGGACAGGGAAATTTTCTCTTCCACGCCTTCACCCGGGTGCACCTCGCCATCGTCGGTGTGCTTGTAAGTGAGGTTCTCGCTCATGTACTCGGGCAGCAGGTGGCGGCGGTTGCTGGTGGCGTACACCAGCACATTGGGGGTCGAAGCCGCCACAGTGCCGTCCAGAATCGACTTGAGCGCCTTGTAGCCCGGCTCGCCATCTTCAAAGCTCAGGTCGTCGCAATAGACCACAAACTTTTCAGGGCGGCCTGCCACCACTTCGATGATGTCGGGCAGGTCGGTCAGGTCTTCTTTGTCCACCTCGATCAAACGCAGGCCTTGCGGCGCATAGGTGTTCAAACACGCCTTGATGAGCGAGGACTTGCCGGTGCCGCGTGCACCCGTGAGCAGTACGTTGTTGGCCGGACGGCCGTGCACAAACTGCTCGGTGTTGCGCTGCAACTTTTCCTTTTGGTCGTCGATTTCCTTGAGGTCATCGAGCGTCATGGCCGCCACATGGCGCACAGGTTCGAGCACGCCGTGACCCGACGAGCGCTTGCGGTAGCGCCAGGCAATGGCCTGCGACCAATCGGGCGCGGACAGGGGCTGGGGCAAGACCGACTCGATGCGGTCCACCAGCTGGCTGACTTTGGCCAGCAGTTGGTCCAAGGCAGAAGATGCTGGGAGGTTCATGAACGGTAATCCGCGTTGATGGTGACGTAGTCGTGGCTCAGGTCGCAGGTCCACACGGTGTCGCTGGCGGTGCCCCGGCCCAGGCCCACACGCACGGTGATCTCGCTGCCCTTCATGACACGCTGGCCGTCTTCTTCGCGGTACTCGGCGCGGCGTCCGCCTTGTGAGACCACATGCACATCGTCCAGGTGCAGCTCGATCAGGCCCTGGTCCAGGTCTTCAATACCGGCGTAGCCCACAGCGGCCAAGATGCGGCCCAGGTTGGGGTCGCTGGCAAAAAAAGCGGTTTTGACCAGGGGTGAATGCGCGATCGCATAAGCCACCTGGCGGCACTCTTCGCCCGTGCGGCCGCCTTCGACCTGCACCGTGATGAACTTGGTCGCGCCCTCGCCATCGCGAACGATGGCGTGCGCCAGCTGGCGAGCCACTTGCATCAAGCCCTTGAGCAGGGCCTGGCCATCGGCGCTGTCCAGCGAGGTGATGGGCGCATGACCGGCCTTGTGCGTGGCGATCAGCATGAAGGAGTCGTTGGTCGAGGTGTCACCGTCGATGGTGATGCGGTTGAACGAGCCATCGGCCAGTTGTTTGGCCAAAGCGGGCAGCAAGCCTGGATCGATGCACGCGTCGGTCGCCACAAAGCCCAGCATGGTGGCCATATTGGGGCGGATCATGCCCGCGCCCTTACTG
>JANQXJ010000010.1 GCA_030729445.1 Limnohabitans sp.
GGCCTCGGCAGTGGCCACAGGCTCGGCTGGGGCGTTGCGTGTGGGCGCGGCTGCGGCTGCCTGCGGCTGGGGCGTGGGTCGCGTGCCGCTGATCACGGTGATGGCCTGTGGGGCCAGAGGCTCGCACAGCGCGGGCTCACGCGGGGCGTTGGTGTATTCCTGGCCGCAGCGGTAGACGGCTTGCTGGGCCAGCGCGGGCGGGCTGGTGAACAACAACACAGAGGCAAACAGCCACAACGAAAAAAGGACGGCCGAGGCCGACGGTACCCATGAAAAAAGGACGGCCGAGGCCGTCCTTGTGGGGCATTGCACAGATGGGTGTGCAATGGTGCTCATGCTGATTAAAGCGAGTAGTACATGTCGTATTCGACAGGCGACACTTCGACGCGGCTGCGGTTGACTTCTTGCATCTTCAAGTCGATGTAAGCGTCGATCCACGAGTCGGTGAACACGCCGCCTTTGGTCAAGAATGCGCGGTCGGCGTTCAGTGCGTCCAAGGCTTGGTCCAGGCTGGAGCACACAGTGGGGACCAATTTGTCTTCTTCTGGAGGCAAGTGGTACAGGTCTTTGGTCGCTGCTTCGCCGGGGTGGATCTTGTTTTCGATACCGTCCAAGCCCGCCATCAACAAGGCTGCGAAGCCGAGGTAAGGGTTGCACAATGGATCGGGGAAACGGGCTTCCACACGGCGGCCCTTGTCGCTGGCAACGTTGGGGATGCGGATCGAAGCGGAGCGGTTCTTGGCCGAGTAAGCCAATTTGACAGGTGCTTCGTAGTGAGGAACCAAACGCTTGTAGCTGTTGGTGCCGGGGTTGGTGATCGCGTTCAGGGCACGGGCGTGCTTGATGATGCCGCCGATGTAGAACAAAGCGAATTCAGACAAACCAGCGTAGCCATTGCCTGCGAACAGGTTCTTGCCGTCTTTCCAGATGGACTGGTGAACGTGCATGCCGGAGCCGTTGTCACCGGCGTAGGGCTTGGGCATGAAGGTGGCGGTTTTGCCGTAAGCGTTGGCCACGTTGTGGATCACGTACTTTTGCAACAGTGTCCAGTCAGCACGCTCAACCAGGGTCGAGAACTTGGTGCCGATTTCGCACTGGCCAGCGCCCGCCACTTCGTGGTGGTGCACTTCGACCGGGATGCCCACGGATTCGAGGATCAGGGACATTTCGCTGCGCATGTCGTGTGTGCTGTCAACGGGGGGCACTGGGAAGTAGCCACCCTTGACGCGGTTGCGGTGGCCTTTGTTGCCGCCGTCCATCTTGGCGCCGCTGTTCCATGGGGCTTCGGCTTCGTCGATGGCGTAGAAGGTGTTGTTGGGCTCGGTGCTCCAACGCACTTCGTCGAACAAGAAGAATTCTGGCTCGGGACCGAAGTAGGCGGTGTCGCCCAGGCCCGATTGCTTGAGGTAAGTCTCGGCACGCTTGGCGATCGAACGTGGGTCACGCTCGTAGGCTTTGCCGTCGGTGGGTTCAATCACGTCGCAGATCAGAACCAGGGTGACTTCTTCGAAGAAGGGGTCGATGATGGCGCTGTTGGGATCAGGAATCAACAGCATGTCGGAGGCTTCAATGCCCTTCCAGCCGGCAATCGAAGAGCCGTCAAACGCTTGACCGTCTTCGAACTTGCTTTCGTCAAACTGCGACACGGGCGCAGTGATGTGCTGCCATTTGCCACGGGTATCGGTGAAACGGAAGTCAACGAATTTGACTTCGTTCTCTTTCACCATGTTCATCACGTCTGCGACGGTCTTGGCCATCAAAATCTCCTGAAGGAAAAGGGGTTAAATAGTTGACGCACAACTCTTGCAGTTTCTGTGCCAACCGGCCCAGTCCACCCAAGCTGAACAACCCCAAATTGTGCCTTGAGCTGAGTGGTTTGGGTGCTGGGCGGCAGAAAAAAGCACCCGTCGCAGGATCCACCCCTCACCAGCGGCCGGTCCAACCTGCCCCATTTTGGGGTAATTTTGCACCATTTTGGTGAATTTCGGATCAACGCACCAATTCAGGGCCGTACTCGAGGGAAAAAGCCTGCAAGCCCTTGCGCAAAGCCACATAAGCCGGATCGGCATCAGCGGGCTGACCTTTGACGCCCAACTCGATGTGGCGGCCCCATTGCGGGTGGTCCACACTGGGCAGGCTGAACACCTTCACGCCCGGGTGCGCGGCTTCGATGGCTTCCATCAGTGGTGTGAGGGTGGCTTCCATCGCACCAAGCACAATCACCGACTTTTCGACATAGGCGTCTTGCCGGAAATGGGCGCTGTAGTGGGTGTCGAGCACCGACTCGATCATGGGCCAGGCCATGACTGGAAAGCCGGGCACAAAGTGCACCGCGCTGCCGCCGGGGCCACTGCAGCTGAAGCCGGGAATCTTGTTGTAGGGGTTGGGGATGATGGTCGCGCCTTGGGGGAAAGTGCCCATGTTCAGGCGGTGCAGGTTATCGGCTCTCTCGGGCTCGTAGGCCAGGCCTTGCTCTTTGGCCGTGTCTTGGATGCGCTCCTGGATCAGACGCTTGGCTTCGGGGTGCAAAGCCAGCGGCAAGCCCAAAGCCTTGGCGGCGCATTGGCGCGTGTGGTCGTCGGGCGTGGCGCCAATGCCGCCACAGCAAAACACCACATCGTTGGACTCAAAGGCCCGCTGCAAGGTGGCGGTGATGCGTTCGGGCGAGTCCCCCACGTACTCGGACCAGCTCAGACTGAGGCCTCGCGTGTTCATGAACTCGATGACTTTGGGCATGTGCTTGTCTTGGCGTTTGCCGGACATGATTTCGTCGCCAATGATGATCAGGCCAAAGGTGGGGGTCATGGGAAGCGCCATGGATTAGGTGAAAAGGAAAGCCCTGTATTTGGGCATGTGTCAGGGTTTAGGACGAGCCACAACATCGGTGATGTCATCGTCAGGGCCAGGCTGCCCAGCCTGTAGGCGGGCAGTGTGATGCGCTGAAGCATCGGACACAGCTGGCGCTGAGGGCAAGACTTCGTCCACCGAAGCTTGCCGAGGTTCGTCCCGCAGGGCCTGTAGGGCAGCCAAGCCGAAATGGGCAAACCACAGCGATGAAAAGGCGAACACCAAGGTGTAAATCCAGATGGCGACAGGCACCAAAATCACAAACGCCGCAGCGAACAAAGCCCCCGAAGCCCACACCAAACTGGGCGCTGCGCCCATCAGCCCCGTGACCACGCCCATGCCCAAGAAGCTCATGCGGTGTCGGGCCATGAGGGTGTTGCGCTCATCGGCACTGGCAAATTCGGCCAGCACATCAAAGGCCATGACGCGGTAAGTGAGCCAGCCCCAAATGAAGGCAGGAAGCAGCAGCGCCAAGGGTGGCACCAGCCACATGGGCAAGGTCAGCACCAAGGCGCCCAGCGCCAGCACCAGCGAGAAAAAGGTCCACCACAAACTCAGCAGCAAACTGCCGCCATGCTTGCGTTGCAATCCGACAAAACGACGCTCGGCCACCATGCGGGTGAGGGCTGGAGTCATCATGAACGACACGGCCAGCAAAGAAGCCACCACCACCAAGGGCGTGAAAGCAAAAATCACCAGCAAGGGGGCAACCACGGTTTTCAGGTCGGGCAAACCCACCTCCTCCAACCAACGCCAAACCGTATCCAGCCAGTCGCTGGTGTCGAGCCAGGCCCGCACAAAGGTCACGGCCGTGTCCCAATACAAATAGCCCAGGATCCCGGACAGGGCCACGATCAGCACCAAGGGCAACACCGACAGACCGATCACCCGCGGATACAGGCAATACAGGGCCGAGCGCCAAAAGGAGTCAATCAGTAATTTCATGACACAAAGCTTAACCCAAGCCAAGCCCTCAAGTCCGCCCAAACAAGCGCATCAGGCCCAACCACTGTTGCGCCCAAAAGCCCTGCCCGTAATCACGCCCTTTTTCCACCTGGTCGCGGATGCCGGTGGGGTCGAAACGCACCGTGAAATCGGCGGTGCCAAACAGCATGTCCCACCAGGGCAGCAGCACGCCGAAGTTGCAGCCGCCCAAGACGCGCTGGCCTTGGTGCTCGCTCTCGTGGCCGATGCCGATGCTGTGGTGGCGGCGGTGAAAACGCGGGCTGACCCACATGCGCTCGCCGATGTGGCCAAACCAGATGCGCAAGTTGGCGTGCTGGAAGTTCTCGCTCAACTGGCCCAGCGCCACCAAGGCCACAAATTGACCTGGCCCCAAACCCACCAGCACCGCCACCACCGACAGGGCCAAACTGGTCAGCACGTCGTCGAGCAGGTGGTTGCGGTTGTCGGACCACATGGTCATTTGGCGCTGCGAGTGGTGCAGGCTGTGCAAGGCCCACCAACGTGGCAGCTGGTGCTGGCCTCGGTGGATCCAGTAGTTCACAAAATCAAAGACCAACAGGTAAATCAAAAAGCTGACCCAGGCCACATCGGTGACACCGGGCCAGACCTGGTCGAGGTGCAAGGTGGGCGTGCCCAGGCCACGCAAGCTGCCCCAGGCTTGCTCAAAGAGCCAGTCGAAGGAAAAAAACATGGCCAGCTTGAACAGGCCCAAGCGCTGGATCAGGGTGTAGAGCACGTCCACCCGCACGGCTCGGGGGTCGTGCAGGGGCTCGGCGGGCCAGCGCCGCTGCATCGGGCCGACCACCGACAGCAAAACCGCGATTTGCAGCAGACCCACCACCAGCCAGCCGGTGCCCTCAAAGGCTTTGTCGAGCAAGTGGGCCTGGCCCACTGCAAACACCAGCGGCTGCACCACGGCCTCGAACAGGCTTTGTTGCAGAAATGAAAAGACGTCGGTCAGGCTGTCCATGGCGTGTCAGGGTCGGGGTTCGGGAGGCTTCACTAAATTGTGCGGCGAAGATGCCAGCTGCAAAGGCTGCTGGCGCACCGCCTCGCGGTATTGGGGGTGTTCGCGCAAGGTGGCAAAACACAGACCCCGGGCCTTGAGGCCCACAATCAAAGGCTCCAGCACGACCGGGGCCCATGGGTCCTGGCGCGACCAGATGCCCAGATGGGCCATCAAGATATCGCCAGCGCGGATGTTTTGCAGGGCTTTTTGCAACAAATGCGCATTGCTGTAGCGCTCGCTGGGCAGCTCGTCGCCCAAAAAGCCCGCATCCGCCCAGCCCACATGCGCAAAACCACATTGCCGGGCCGTTTGCAGCAGCCGCGCGGAGGTTTTGCCACCGGGCGCACGAAACAAGGGCAAGGGAGCCTGCCCAGTCAGCTCTTGCAATCGGCTGGCGGCTTGGCGCAGGCTGTCGCAATACTGCTGGGCGCTCCATTGCAGGTTTTGCCCAGCCAGCGGGCCGGCACTGGGGCGGATGCGAAAGCGCACATCGCCCGGACCATCGAGGTCGGCCCGCCAATAGGCGTGTTCCCAGGTGTGTGAGGCAAAAGCGTGGCCTTCGGCCCCGCGTGCACGCCACCAGGCGGCCCAGTGCTCACCAAGGGAGCCATCACCTTGCTGGGTTTTTTCATGCGCGGCAAAAAAAGTCACGGGCACTTGGTGGCGCTGCAGAACCTGGGCAATCAGAGGGGCTGTGCCCATGTGGCCGGTATCGAAGGTGAGGTACACCGGGCGGGTGCAGGCGGCAGGCTTTGCCATGGCAGGGGTGGGGGTTTGAGCTTGGACCGTCGCGCTGACCAAGGCACACAGCACCAGCCAGACCGCGGCCAGCCCATCACGGCGGTGAGTGTCAGTTGCGCGGCGCATGGTCCAAAGTCCAGACCCCGTGCGGCGACTTGCCTACTGGCACTTGCCGGATCAGCTTGCGCGAGGCAATGTCGATCACACTCAATTTGCGCGACCAACGCGAGGTCACCAAAATCAGCTTGCCGTCTGCAGTGATGTCTAGGCAATCCGGACCCGAAGGGCCGGGCAATTGGGCCACCACTTTCCAGTCAATGAAGTCAATTTGACTGATGCTGTTGGCCACACGGTTGCTCACCAACACATGGCGCTTGTCACCCAGCGCCCGAAATGCATGCGCTCCTTGGCCCGTGCGCAGGGTCTTGAACAAGCGGGGTCTGGTGCCCGTGATGTCATACACCTCGACCCCATCGCCCCCGGTCAGACCCACCAACAGGTATTTGTCGTCGGGCGTGCCATACACATCGGCGGGCACCGAGCCGACCGATGTTCGCGAGGTCAGAGTTTGGGTGTTCAGGTCAATCGAGACGATCTCGTTGCTGTCTTGCATGCTCACCCAGGCGGTCTGACTGCGGCTGTCGATCCACAGGTGGCTGGGTGTTTTGCCGGTGGCAATGCGCTTGGACAAATGCGCCTTTTGGCCGTCCCAACGGTAAATGTCCACATGGTTCAAGCGGTTGGCAGCCGTGACGAACCACTTCATGTCGGGCGAAAAACGCAGGTGGTAAGGATCCAAAATGCCGGTCACCGTGCGCTGAACTTGCGCCGTGCGCGGGTCGATGAAGGTCAGTGAATCGCTCATGGCGTTGCCCACAATGAGTGACTTCTCATCGGGCGTCAAGTAAAGGTGGTGCGGCTCTTTGCCAGTCGGGATGCGTTTTTTTTCTGTCCAAGTCACGGGGTCGATGACACTGACATCCCCATCCAGGGAATTGAGAACAAACACCGGGGCTGGCAGCATGGCCATCACAGGGCTCGCAAGACATGCCCAAAAAAACCACACCAAAAGTCTGGAAAATGCACAAAAACGGATCACTGAGGACTTTCAAAATCGCGCTCAAGTGTAATCGTCACTCCAGCTGGAATTCAGATGCAGACGAACCCCTTTCAAAAAATAAGCATTCAAGGCATTGGGCTCGAAACCCTGAGCATCGCCGCACCTGCCGGTGCCAAGGGTCCGACCCTCGTGTTTTTGCACGAAGGCCTGGGCAGCGTGCGCATGTGGCGCGATTGGCCTGCCCTGTTGTGCGCCCAATTGGGCTGTGCGGGACTGGTGTATTCACGCCAAGGCTACGGCCATTCCGACCCGGTGCCCGATGTGCGCGGACCCTCAGGCCAGACGGATGGCCTGCGGCATGGGCGCTTGTTGCCCGACTACATGCACCGCGAAGCTTTGGAGGTTTTGCCTGCCTTGCTACAAACCTTGGGCATTGCGCGGCCCGTGTTGCTGGGCCACTCGGATGGCGGCACCATCGCCTTGCTGCACGCCAGCCGTTTTCATGTGCGCGGCTGCATCGTCATGGCACCCCACGTCATGGTGGAGCCGGTATCGCTGCAGGCCATCACGCAGGCCCGCCAGGCCTTTGAGCAGGGGCCATTGCGCCAGCGTCTGGCCCCCTACCATGCCGATGTGGACTGCGCCTTCTGGCAATGGAACGAGGTCTGGCTGAGCCCGGCTTTTGCCCGGTTTGACATTCGAGGCGAATTGAGCGGTATCCAGGCCCCGCTGCTGGCCATTCAGGGCGTGGATGACCCTTATGGCACGCTGGCCCAGATCGAGGACATCGCCAGAGCGGTGCCGCAGACCTCTTTGCTGGCATTGCCTGGCTGCGGGCATTCACCTCACCGCGACCAAGCCGAGGCCGTGTTGGGTGCGGTGAAGGCCTTCATGGCCCACTTGCCAAGTCATGGGTCCTAAAGACAACCATTTAGAGCCGCGGCTCAGGGCTTGAGCAGCGCCAAATCCGAGGGCGTCAAAAAGCGCCATTGCCCGGGGGCCAGATCGCCCAAGACCAAGCCACCGATTTGTGAGCGGTGCAAAGCCTCGACCCGGTTGCCCACGGCGGCCACCATGCGTTTGACCTGGTGGTATTTGCCCTCGGTCAGGGTGAGTTTCAGGTGCAACTCGCTCACGACCTCGCAGGCGGCGGCCTTGACGGGCTGGGGATCGTCGTCCAGCACCACACCGGCCAGCAGTTTGTCCACCATGTCGGGGGTGATCGGGTGCTTGGTGGTCACCTCGTAAACTTTGGGCACATGGTGCTTGGGCGAGCTCATTTTGTGGATGAACTGGCCGTCGTCGGTGAGCAGCAGCAAGCCGGTGGTGTCTTGGTCGAGGCGACCCACGGCTTGAACGCCTTGCACTGCCGCTTTTTGCGGGCGCTGGCGCAAAGGCGCGGGCAGCAAGGTGTAGATGCTCGGCCAGGTGGAGGGTTTTTGCGAACACTCGGTGCCTGCGGGCTTGTGCAGCAACACATAGGCTTTGTCCAGGTAGGGCCAAGCCGTGCCTTGCACGGTGAACTGCAGGTCCTCCAGGTCAAAGAATTCGCCCGCGTCGGTGACAGTTTGGCCTTGCACTTGGACGTGGCCTTGCTGGACCAGGCCTGCGCACACGCGGCGGGTTCCAAAGCCCTGGCTGAACAAAATGTCTTCCAGGCGCATGGGTTTGAGGGGTTTGGCTTTCATGGGGCATGATTGTCGCCTCGAAACAGACCCTTGTCGCTTGCAGGAGACCCGGCCCATGAGTGCTGCCCTTGAAACGCTCGACCGCATGAACACCGCCCTGGCCCGCAGCCAAAACGGCCAATTGCCGCAAAGCGAGATGATTCGCCTGTGGCGCTCAGAATCGGCCTCTTTGGCGCTGCCCGCACGCTTTGATGAAGTGCTGCACCCTTTGCTGGACCGCCTGGAGGCCAGCGTTTTGTTCAGCGAAGAAAGCTGCTCGTTCAGCCAAAAGGATTTGCTCGCCAACCTGCAAATTTGGGCCGACAAGGCGCGGCTGCGGCTGTCCAGCCAGAGCGGCGCACAGACCTAAATCGCGTGGGCAAGCTCCGGCGCTGAGGCCGTGTGCTGCGCCAGCCAGCGCTCGATGTGGCTCGCGTCGTGCACCAGGCGCAACTCGTCAAAAGCCTGCTGCGCCTCGGGGTAAACACGGCGCATGTAGTTGAGCCACTGCTTGAGACGCCCCGCCCTGTGCCGCGTGGCCACGCGGGCACTCACACCCAGCCAGAACACCTGCATCAACGCCACCAAGCGGGACCAGGCCACCCCCTGACCCGGTGTGCGTGTTTGCCCTGTGGCCAACTGGTGCGCAATGGCCAGCGCCAGCCCCGGGTCGGTGACCATGCCGCGCCCGATCATGAGGCGGTCGCAGCCCGTCACCTCGCGGCAGCGCAGGGCATCACCCACCGTCCAGATTTCGCCATTGGCCACGATGGGCAAACGCACATGTTGGCGCAAGTCGGCAATGCGGTCCCAATAAGCGGGTGGGCGGTAACCGTGCGCCTTGGTGCGGGCGTGCACCACCAACTCGCTGGCCCCGGCCGCCTCGATGGCCAAGGCGCAGTCCTCGGCGCGGCTGTCGTCGTTGTAGCCCAGGCGCATCTTGGCCGAAACCGGGATGTGCGCGGGCACTGCCCGGCGGACCGCCGCCACGATTTGTCCGACCAACTCGGGCTCGTCCAGCAGCACGGCACCGCCGCGGTGCTGGTTCACGGTTTTGGCCGGGCAACCGAAGTTCAGGTCAATGCCGTGCGGCTGCAGCTCGGCCAGCGCCGCCGCGTTGTCGGCCAGGCACACCGGGTCCGAGCCCAGCAGCTGCACCTTGACCGGCACACCGGCCCGGGTGCGGCTTTGGTTGAGCAACTCGGGGGCCACCCGAATGAAGGCGCGGCGCGGCAAGACCGTGTTGGTCACGCGGATGAATTCGGACACACACTCGTGCACACCGCCCACACGCGTGAGCACATCGCGCAAGGTGTGGTCGAGCAGCCCCTCCATGGGGGCCAGCATGATGTGCATGGTGGGCCTGAAAAGTGAGGCTGACCGTTCAGCCGAGCTTGCGCTTGAGGCGCACTTCTTCAACCTTCACGCCGCCCAGAGGCACAGTGCGGGCGGTGTTCATCTCACGCTTGAAGCCCGCCAGGTCATGAAAACGCAAAGTGCGCTCGTGCAGCAGGGGCAGCCACACGGTGACGTCGGTGCAGTCTTCGTCTTCCAGCCCTTCGCGGGCCGCGTCCCACAGGGCCAGGCCAATGCCTTGACCAATGCGGTCGGGCGCGGCGTAGATGGCCCAGATTTCGCCCGTGGTGTTTTTGCTCTTGGGGTCACGCGAGCGGTCAAAGCCCACAAAGCCCACGATGTCTTTGCCTTCCACCGCCACCATGACCTGCGGCTCGCCGTACTCGATCGCTTCTTTCCAGAAGGACACGCGTTTGGGCATGGGCGTGGCGTCCCAGTGGGCTTCGGGCACTTGGCCTTCGTAGGCGGCGCGGCAGGCGCTCACATGCAATGCGGCCACGGCAGGCGCATCTTGGAGGGTGGCAAATCGGACTTGGATATCGGACATGGCTTGAACAGATGAGAGGAAAACAACGCACTTGGGCCCCAAGGGCTTACGGCGCAAAACCCGACATTGTCGCCGCTTCGGTTATCTTCAAGGCATGAGGATGTTTCCAAGCCGTCAGAATTTCACCGCACCCAGGCCACCAGCCCCCCAGGACCAAGCC
>JANQXJ010000011.1 GCA_030729445.1 Limnohabitans sp.
GCGGGCAAGCTGGTGGACGACGACGAGCTGCGCGAAGCCATGCAAGAAAAAGGTCTGGGCACACCCGCCACACGCGCGGCCATCATCGAAGGCCTGCTGAACGAAAAATACATGCTGCGCGAAGGCCGCGAAATCATCCCCACGGCCAAGGCTTTCCAGCTCATGACGCTGCTGCGCGGCTTGCAGGTGGAAGAACTCTCGCGCCCCGAACTCACGGGCGAGTGGGAATACAAGCTGGCGCAAATGGAGCAAGGCAAATTGAGCCGTGCCACCTTCATGGCCGAGATCGCGGCCATGACCGAGCACATCGTCAAGAAGGCCAAAGAGTACGACCGCGACACCGTGCCGGGCGACTACGCGACGCTCAGCACACCCTGCCCCACTTGTGGTGGTGTCGTCAAAGAAAACTACCGCAGGTACACCTGCACTGGGGCCGACGGTGCAAGTGATGGCTGTGGCTTCTCGTTTGGCAAGTCGCCCGCGGGCCGCACTTTTGAGCAAGCCGAGGTTGAGCAGTTCATGCGCGACAAAAAGATCGGCCCCTTGGAAGGTTTCCGCTCCAAGGCGGGTTGGCCCTTTGTGGCCGAGATGGCGCTCAAGTACAACGAAGAAGAAAAGAACTGGAAGCTCGAATTCGACTTCGGTGACGACAAGAAAAACGAAGAGAGCGGCGAGATTGTTGAGCTCACCGACGAAGCGCTGGGCGCCTGCCCCAAGTGCGGCAGTCCGGTGCACGAGCATGGCAGCAACTACGTTTGCAGCAAAGCCGTGCCCACGAACGAACAGCCCACACCAAGCTGCGATTTCAAGACCGGCAAACTCATCTTGCAGCAGCCCGTCGAGCGTGAGCAAATCGTCAAACTCTTGACCAGCGGCAAAACCGATGTGCTCGATAAGTTTGTCAGCAACCGCACGCGTCGCCCCTTCAAGGCCATGCTGGCTTGGAACCCCGAAGAGGGCAAGGTGACGTTTGAGTTTGAGCAGCGCGAAGGCGGCAAGAAGTACCCACCGCGCAAGACGGCGGCGACCAAGACACCGTTTGGCAAAGCGGCTGCCAAAAAGACCCCGGCCAAAACCGCCAAAGCGCCTGCCGCGAAAAAAGCCACCAAGCCTGCTGCCGAAAAAGCCCCGCGCAAAGCCGCTGTGGGCACCCTCAAACCGAGCCCAGCCTTGATGGCCGTGATTGGGGACGGCACCTATGCCCGCACCGAAGTGGTGAAAAAAATCTGGGACTACATCAAGGCCAACGGCTTGCAAGACCCCGCTGACAAGCGCTCCATCAAGGCCGATGGCAAGCTGCAAGCGGTGTTTGGCAAAGAGAGCGCCACCATGTTCGAGTTGGCCGGGATCATCGGCAAGCACCTGAGTTGAGTCTGCACTTGCCCCCCTGAAAAATGCCACGCCAGTCGTGGCATTTTTTTTGAAGGGATTGGCATCCATGCCACCCACAGTTTGGGCAGCGTTTCGGTGTGGGGTTTGCCCATCAGGGCGCGTGCAGCACCAACTTCACGGGCAAGGCATCCAGAAGAGGCTTGATCGCCGCCCACGCAGCAGCAGGCGTGGCTCGGGCGTCCACGGTTACCTGTGCATCACCCAAGGCGTGCACTTGCGGCCATTGCGGTGCCGGGGTCATCAAGGGGGTCAGCACTTGATCGATCAGGCCCTGCACCACGGCCCCCGTGGCCAGGGTGCGCAATTCTGGTTTGTAGATCTTGCCCACATTGGTCACCGGCATGCGTTCAAGAATGGTGATGCGCTTGGGTTTGGCGGGGGCTTCGTCCACACGCTCGGCAGTGAAGGCCAGCAGTTCTTCGGCACTCACCTGTGCGCCGGGTTTGAGTGTGGCAAAGGCCACGGGCAACTCGCCCGCATACGCATCGGGCGCACCCACGGCAGCGCACAGGTCCACAGCGGGGTGGGCACCCAGCGCGTCTTCGATCACCTTGGGGTCGATGTTGTGGCCGCCTCGGATGATCAAGTCCTTGGCGCGGCCCGACAGGTGCAGGCGACCTTGTTCGTCGATGAAGCCCACATCGCCCGTGATCAGCCAGCCGTCGGGTGTGAAGCTGCGTGCAGTCTCGGCGGCGTCCAAATAGCCGGAGAACAAATTGGGGCCACGGTAGAGCACCATGCCTTTTTCGCCCACGGGCAATTCTTGGCCGGTGGCTTGGTCGTCGCTGTTCAAGGCCGCGATGCGCACCTGCGCATGCGGCAGTGGCCACCCCACACAACCAGCAGGTGCGCTCAGGCCAGGCGGCGCCACCGTGCTCAGGCCTGCGGTTTCGGTCATGCCCAGGCTTTCATTGATCTGAAGGCCAAAGGTTTGTTCAAAGCGCTGCGCCAACTCGGGCGGCAGCGGTGCCGCGCCCGTGCGCACTGAGCGCATGCGCGAGATGTTGGCCCCGTTCAGTGGCATGCCCGCCAAAGCCGCCAGCACCGTGGGCACGCCCGACATGAGCGTGCAGCCGTGGTGCTCGGCCAGGCGCCAATAGTTCTGCACCACCTCGCGGTTGCGAAACAGGCTGGGCGTGGGAATGATGACGTGCATGCCCACCGCCAGCGAACACAAAGCGCCGGGCAACACACCCGCCACATGGAACAGTGGGTAACCGTTGATCGTTACATCGCTCTCGCGAAAGCCCTGCATCGTGGCGTTGGCCCATGCGGTGAACACCTGTGCGCCGTGGCTGTGCCGGGCCAGTTTGGGTGCGCCGGTGGTGCCGCCGGTGTGGAAGTAAGCGGCGATGTCCTCGCGCTGGAACACCCGTTGGCTGACCAGGTGGTCGGCTTCTTGTATGGCCCGCAAGGCATGAAAGTCTTGGGCACCTGCAGGCGGCGCGTCGGCGTCTTGAAGTGAGCCTCCATCTGGATTGACCAGCAACACCGTCTTCAAACTGGGCAACTGGGTTTGCAGGCGCAAGGCTTTGGCCCGTAGCTGGCTGTCGTCTTCAGCGCCATGCGCGATCAGCACTTTGGCATTGCTGGCCCGCAGCAGCGACAGCAGTTTTTCGTCACTGAGCAGTGGGTTGAGCGGCTGCACGATGCCTGCCGCTTCCCCGCCCCAAAGTGCCAAGTGGTAGGCCAGACCCCCGGGCAAGAGAACGGCCACGGCATCTTGAGGACCCACACCCAGCTGGTGCAGCAAATTGGCGGTTTGGTGGATGCCTTGCAGCAAGCTGCGGTAGGTCCAGGTGGTGGACGGGCCACCGGGCTGGCCCGTGTGCAAAAAGGTCAGCGCAGACTCCTCGGCATGAACCTCGGCGCTGGCACGGATCAGCGCATAAGTGCTGGCCCAAGGCATGGCCTCGGCCAGCGATGTGGCCTCGATGCGGTGAATGTCCGCGAGGGATTGAACGGGAGATGAAACGGTCAGGTGCATGCACCATGTTAGCCAGGGTTGGGGCGCCACAGGGCTGCTCAGGCGACACCCTGGTCTGGCCATTTCTTCCAAAATAGACTTCTCTTTCACCACACAGAACAGACGCACATGCAACACATCGGATTTATCGGCGCTTCGGGCTTGATGGGCCATGGCATGGCCAAGAACATCCGGGCCAAGGGGTTTGACTTGTCGATTTCGGTGCACCAACGCACCGCGCCCGTGCAAGACCTGTTGGCCGCAGGTGCCCGCCAGGTGGGCAGTTATGCCGATTTGGCCACTTGTGACGTGGTGCTCATTTGCGTGACCGGCTCACCCCAGGTCGAGGCGGTGGTGGCCGGGCCGGGCGGCTTGTTGTCCAAGGCACGCGCGGGCCTGATCGTCATCGACACCTCCACCAGCGAGCCCGAATCCACCCGCCGCCTGGCCGCGCTGTGTGCCGCGCAGGGCGTGATTTATGTGGACGCGCCGCTCACACGCACGCCCATCGAAGCCGAGGCGGGCAAGCTCAACTCCATGGTGGGGGCGTCACCCGAGGTGTTTGCCCGCATCGAGCCGGTCATCAGCGCGTACAGCGAAAACGTGTTCCATGTGGGCGAGATGGGCTCGGGCCATGTCGTCAAGCTGCTGAACAACTTTGTGGCACAAGCCATTTGCACCGCCACGGCAGAGGCCTTTGCGGTGGGGGCCAAGGCGGGGGTGGACTTGGACAAAGTGGTGCAGGTCATCTCGGCAGGCGGCGTCAATTCGGGCCTGTTCCAGCTGATGTCCAAAACCCTGCAGGGCGACTATGGTGCGATGAAGTTCGAGCTGAACAATGCAGCCAAGGATTTGCGTTACTACTCACACCTGACCGAGAGCGTGAAGGTGCCCTCCATCATTGGCACCAGCGTGCACCAAGCCCTGAACACGGCCGTGGCTTTGGGTTACGGCAGCGAGATGGTGCCTTCGCTGGTCAAGGCGCAGGCCCAGCTCAACCAGGTCACGATCGTCAAGGCTTAAGGTCTTTTAATCCTTAGATGGCTTCGATGGCTTGGAGGGCGTGGGCCACCGCCATCGCGCTCGGACGTTGATGCGGCTGATCTGTCAAGCAAGCCTGGGCCAGGTTTTGTATAGCCTGAACAGTCGGGCTGTCCGCGTGCGCAAGTGAGGCCGCACCCAACTCTTGCAGCAAACACCCCAAGGCCCGCACCTCCAGCGCCAGCAGTTTTTGGCGCAGTTCGGGCTGATCAATGGGCAGTCGCGTGGCTGCGCCAAAGTCACCCAAACGGGCCTGGCCGTGCACCGGGTCGATCAAGATGTTGTGCCCATACAAGTCGCCGTGCATCACGCCGCGCTGGTGCAAGTGCGCCAGTGCATCGGCCACATCGCGGGCAATGCCCAAGGCCAAAGTGACTGAGAGCTGAAAGTCCGGCGGGTACACGTCCCGGGTGCAGCTCTCTAAGCTGGGCGGCCCTGCCAGATTGATGTGCGCCGCAGGAATCAGCGGCATGAGCAAACCCTGGGCTTGCGCGGGGTGGCCTGTGAGTCGCGCCACAGGCGTGGTGAGCACCGGGTGCTGCCCGGCTGCCAAGCAAGCGGCCAGTTCGTCTTCGGGCAGGCCGTCGCTGGTCACCTCGCCTTTGAATAATTTGAGTGCCAAAGGCTGCGGCCAATCTTTGGCGTGCACTTGGTAAATGTGGCCCGAAGCGCCTTCACCCAGCAAGGGGCCTGGCTGCAGGTGGTGCCAAGCAATGGTCGCCAAGGTGTTGGCCCCATGACCAGGTCCATTCGACCCAACAGACCCATCCGGGCCTGCAGCCCCTGCCCAGCCCATGGCATTGCCCGCCAACGCCAGCCAAGACAGGCGCGGCAGTTCGGTCAGCCACGCAGGCACATGGGTCAAACGGTTGACCGAGAGGCGCAGCAACTCCAAACGGTGTGCGTCTTGCAGGCTTTCGGGCAAGCCTTGCAACTGGTTGCCCGCCAGCATCAGCTTTTGCAATGCGGCCCGTTGGCCGAGCGCCGAGGGCAAGCTGGCCAGCGCGTTGTCGGTCAGGATGAGCCAACGCAGCGCCGGAGGCAATGCGGCGGGCGGCACCTGTGCGATGCAGTTGGCCTTGAAGCCGACCACCTGCAATGCCGGGCAATCGCCCAGCACTTCGGGCAGCACCTCAAAGTCGTTGTCCGAGGCGAACAGCACCTGCAGCTTATGCAGCTTGGTCAATTGATGCGGCAATTTGCGCAGTCGGTTGCCGCTGAGGTTCAGCACCTCCAGCGTGTCGGCCAGGCCAAAGACCTCTTCGGGCACTTCGGTCAGGTCGCAGGCCAAGTCCAGGCGGCGGGTGCCTGCCAAAGCGCCACTGCGCAGTTGTTCAAGGGTGTGCATGGCCAAGTTGTCGCCTCAGCTGCAACGGTTTATTTCAGGTTGCCAGACAAAAATTGCTGCAGGCGTTCGCTTTTCGGATTGCGCAAAATGTCCTGTGGTGCACCTTGCTCTTCGACACGGCCTTGGTGCAAAAACATCACTTCGTTGGAAACTTCGCGGGCAAAACCCATTTCGTGGGTCACCACCACCATGGTCCGCCCTTCTTGAGCGAGGGCCTGCATCACGCGCAGCACTTCACCGACCAGTTCCGGGTCGAGGGCCGAAGTGGGTTCGTCAAACAGCATCACCTCCGGCTCCATGGCCAACGCGCGTGCAATGGCCACGCGTTGCTGCATGCCGCCCGAAATGTGGGCCGGGTAGTGCTGCATGGCCTGCGGTTTCAGCCCCACCTTGTTGAGGTAGGTCTCTGCCCGTTCACGGGCCTGGGCACGGCTCAGGCCGAGCACTTGAAGCGGGGCCTCCATGACGTTTTCCAGCACCGTCATGTGGCTCCACAAATTGAAATGCTGAAACACCATGCCCAAGCGGGTGCGCAAGCGCTCCAGTTGGCGTGGCTGGGTGGCTTGCATCAGGCCATCGGCCCCCAGGCGCAGCGACAGCGGTTCGCCAGCCACACTGATGCTGCCGCTGTTGGGTCGCTCCAGCAGGTTGATGCAGCGCAAAAAGGTACTCTTGCCCGAACCACTGGAGCCAATGATGCTGATGACATCGCCCGCCTTGGCCGTGAGCGAGACGCCTTTGAGCACCTCATGGGTGCCAAAGCGTTTGTGGATATCTTGGACTTGGAGCTTGATGCTCATGGGGTGTGCTCCGAAACAAAAAGGGCGTCTTGCATGGCTTGGTTCAAGGGCCCAACAGGGCCCCTGTGCGCCTGGCGGTTGCGCCCGAAATTTTGGCCAATTCCATGCCAGTGGTGGCCCATCGCAGGTTGTGCCGCGCATACAGCACACCGTCGGTGTCGCTGCAAGCCGCGAGGCTTTCCCCGGTGAGTGGGTTGACCACCCGAGCGATCACATCGCCCGCCTGCACCCGGTCACCTGGTTGCCGCTGATAACTGATGACACCGGAACAGGGTGCCATCAGGTATTGGGAGCCCGCTAAAGGCGTAGGCTGACACAGTGCTGCAGGGGTTGTGGCATGAACAGAGGCCGGTGCTGACAGCACCTGAAGGTGGGTCAAAAACGCCAGCAAGGCCAGGCTGTCGCGCTCGGCCAGTGGGTCGCTGACATCGGCTTGTCCGCGCAACTCCACCGTGGTGCTCAGGCAAGCTTGTGGGATCGGGTGCTTGGCCACAAATTCGGGACCATGGCTGGCCAGCAAGGATTCGCGCAGCTGCCACCAGGCCCCGCTGAGTGATTCGTCAAAACAGTGGGCCCCTGTGCCGCGAGCCAGCAGCACCGCCTGCGCCCCCAGCCATTGGGCCAGTGGTCTGAGGCCCGCCTCGCATTCGGGCTCCATGTACAGGTGCACTACGGCTTCAAAGTCGCAATGCAGGTCCAACACCACATCGGCATCACATGACAAACCCATCAGCGTGTGACGCAAGCTGTCCAGTTCGCTGACAGGCGGGTGGCGCAGCAATGCCTGGTGCATCGCCTGGCGAATGGTGTGTACGTTGGCCAGCGCATCGCTGCCCAGTTGCAAGGCCACGTCGTGGCCGCTTTCACGCAGCCAGTCTACCCACAGTGGGTAATGGCGGTTGAAGTTCTGGCCACTGGCCATCTCGAAACGCCCCATCTGCAGTTGCAGCCAGGTCTGGTCCAAGCCAATCGGGTTGGCCATGGGCACCAGCACAACTTCGCCCTGCAGCCGACCGGCGGCCTCGGCGGTTTGCAAGTGCTGGCGCAGGTGTTGGATCACCAGCATGCCTGGCAACTCATCGGCGTGCAGGCTGGCCTGGATGTACACCTTGGGGCCGGTGCCTGGCGCACCAAAGTGCCAGCTGCACAGGCTGCGCAAAGTGCCGCAAGCGGGCGAAATCAGCTGATGTTGGCGCGTATCCACAGTGTCGTGCTCAAAAAATCCGACCGCTCAAACGCTTGTGCGTGGCCGCAAATGGGCCAACCAGCGTTTTTCGGCCCATCGGAACAACTGCACCAACACCAAGGTGAGCGCCAGATAGATCAGACCCGCGCTGATGAAAGCCTCGAAAGGCAGGTAAAAGTCGGCGTAAATCGAGCGTGCCGCGCCCGTGATGTCGAGCAAGGCCGGCACCGCGCTGGCCAATGAAGTGCTGTGCAGCATCATGATCACTTCATTGGAGTAACCGGGCAAACTGCGGCGCAGCGACGAGGGCAACACAATACGGCGCAGGCAGGCCCATTCACTCAAGCCACATGCGCGTGCGGCTTCGATTTCGCCGGGTGGGACATGGCGAATGGCGCCTGCCAGCAACTCGGTGGTGTAAGCGCAGGTGTTCAGGGAAAACGCCAGCGCAGCGCAGAAAAAGGGTTCTTTGAAGCCGCGCCAAAAAAACGATTCGTCCCACCGGGCCTGGATGTATTCCATCTGCCCCAGGCCGTAATAGATCAGGTACACCTGAATCAGCAAAGGTGTGCCGCGCACCACGTAAGTGAACAGCCAAACAGGCCCGCGCAACCAGACGCGGTCGGACACCCGGGCCAGCGCCATGGGCAAAGACAGCAAGCCGCCCACCACCAGTGAGACCAGCAGCAGTGCCAGTGAATTGAGGCTGCCTTCCCAGAACAAACGCAAGTTTTCCGGGCGCAAGATGACGTCAAACTCCATCTAGCCGTGCTCCTGCCGAACGCCTGCGCTGTATTTTTTTTCCAACCAACCCAGCACCCACATTGATACCGAGGTCATGGCCAGATACAGCAAGGCGGCAAAGGCGAGAAACAGCAAGGGGGCGTTGGCAATTTCGCCACGCGCTGCAGCGCCGGCTTGTTTGGCCAGATAGGTCATGTCTTGCAAGCCGAGCAAAGAGACCAAGGCGGTGGACTTCATGAGCACCAACCAGTTGTTGGTGAAACCGGGCAAGGCCAGCCGAACCATTTGCGGCAAAGTGATGCGCCAAAACACCTGCCAAGGCCGCATGCCAAAGGCCAGTCCAGCCTCCATCTGGCCTTTGGGGATGGCCAAAATGGCCCCCCTGAAGGTCTCGGTCATGTATGCGCCATAAATGAACCCGATGGTCAGCACACCGGCAGTGAACGGGTCGATCTCGATAGAGCCGCCATAGCCCAGCACTTCCAGCAGCGTGTTCAGACCGATCTGCCCCCCGTAAAACAGCAGCAGCATCAGCACCAAATCAGGGATGCCCCGGATGACTGTGGCGTAGACATTGGCGGCCCAGACCGCCATGGGACGGCCCGAAAGTTTGGCCAATGCGCCGGCCATGCCCAACACAACCGCCACCACCAAAGACGCCAGCCCGACCTGAAGGACGAGCAGCGAACCTTCAAGGATGCTGAGGAGGTAAGGCGTCATGCAAGCGTTGGCGCTGCTGGCGCGGGGTCATTCGCCCCAGAGGTCAACGCCCGGAACAAATTCATCGGCGATCTTTTTCCAGGTGCCGTCAGCGCGAATGTCCTGGATGGCTTTGTCCAGCGACGCCTTGAGCTCTTTGTCGCCCTTGCGCATGGCGACGCCCACGCCTTCACCAAAGTACTTTTTCATGCTCAGCGATGGGCCTGTGAAAACGTGGTTTTTGCCATCGGCGGTGCTCAAAAAGCCACCTTGCACTTCCACCACATCGGCCACCGTGCCATCCAGGCGACCGGCTTTGATGTCGAGATAGACCTGATCCTGCGCGTCATAGCCCACCACACTCACACCTGCTGGCGAGAGTTCGCCTTTGGCGTACTTTTCCTGGGTCGAACCCTTCAGCACACCGATCTTCTTGCCTTTCAGGCTGGCAGGCGAGCCGTCGGTCTTGATGTCTTTGCGCACCACAATTTTGGAAGGCGTGTTGTAGTACTTGCTGGTGAACGCCACTTGGCGCAAGCGCTCTTCGGTCACTGACATCGATGAAATGATGGTGTCGTATTTCTTGGCCATCAGGCCCGGAATCATCGCGTCCCACTGCTGCTCAACAAACACGCACTTGGCCTTGACCTTGTCGCACAAGGCTTGCGCAATCTTCACATCAAAGCCCGTGGGCTTGCCGTCGGCCGTCTTGAAGGTGAAGGGCTTGTAGGTTGGATCAATCGCAACGCGAATTTCTTTCCATTCCTTGGCCGATACCGAGAAGCTGGCGGCCATGACCATGGCGCCTAAAAGCAAAGATTTTTTGAGCATGTTAAGGATCTCTCTGTTATGTCAATGGGTGCGCTATGGAGGGCTTATGCACCCTGAAAAGGCCCGCGTGTGCGAGCGATCTGTGAAGCTGCAAAGCATATCACTGGCCAAGGGCTTGGCGGTTCAGTAGTTCCCCTGTGCCCAAATGAAAAGGACCACCCAAAATAGGGGCGGTCCTTTGATCGGGTACAAGCCCGGCTGAGCGAGCGGGGAGCCCCTCAGCGCCCCACCACCCGCGCCATCTCGAGGCACTTGTTCGAGTAGCCCCACTCGTTGTCGTACCAGGCCATCA
>JANQXJ010000012.1 GCA_030729445.1 Limnohabitans sp.
GCCTGCGGCGATCAACACGGTCCCGGCGATGCGCGGCCCCCGGTCTTTTTCGCCCAACAGTTGGCCACCCAGTAAGGCGGCAAACAGCATGGACACTTCACGCGCCGGGGCCACATGCGACAGCGGTGCCACCTGCAAGGCGTACAACACCAACACATACGACACGGGGCTGAAAATGCCCACCACCATGGCGTAGCGCATTTGCTGCAGCCACAGTGCCCAGACAGCCGGACGGTCACGCAGCAGGGTGGGCGTCAAAAAAACCAAGCGCAGCAGGTTGCCAAAGTAGTCCACCAAGATGGGCGACATCAGCGCCACCTTGACGGCATAACCATCGACCACGGTGTAACTGGCGATGAACAGGCCGGTGACGCCGCCATAAAAAATGCCGGTGCGCACACGCGCTTGCTGCTGCGGGTCTTGCACGGCCTGCCAAAGGCCCGGGCCACCCGCAATCAAAAAGACACCGCCCACCACCCCCAAGATGCCGATGAGGCCCAGCGAGGAAATTTGCTCCCCCAGGAAAAAAATCGCCATCATTGACGACAACAGCGGCCCCGAGCCCCGAGCCAACGGATACACCACCGTCAGGTCAGCTTGTCGGTAACCGCGCAGCAAGACAATGAAGTAACCCACATGCAAGAGCGCACTGGCCAACACCAGCGCCCACTCCAGACCGCCCCATAGCGGCACCTGCCGCCAGCCCACCCACAGGCCCACGGGGGCCCAAAACAGCATCAACACCACCGAGCTGAAAGCCACAAAGCGCACGTCGCCCCCAGCCTTTTTGGCCGCGATGTTCCAACAGGCATGGATGAATCCGGCCAGAACAACCAAAGCAAGCGCACTCAGTGGCATGGGCGTGAAAAAGCCCCTTGCGGGGCTTGGGGGTGGGTAGGCGTTTTAAGCCCGACCGATGATGGATGCGGTGGCCATCAGCTCTTCGAGCAAGGCCAGCGAGACTTTGCCCGACACGTTGTACGGGTCCAGCTCGGCCCGCTCGGAGTACTTGAGCAAGATATTGGTGTTCACGCGTGACGCATCGACCTGACCCATGGTCCAACCGCCAAAGCGGCGCTCTGAAATTTCTTCGTAGTGCAACAACACCACATCCTTGTGGCGAGCGTCTTTTTGGATGTGGCCATACAACTCGCTCACAGCATTGCGACCGCCTTCGATGGCTTGCAAAAAAATGCCGCCGCCGTAGCAAAGAATACCGGTGATGCCGCTGGTCGGGTTGAACTGGCGAGACTGGGCCAAGATGGATTCGATCGTCTCTGGGCGCGTGTCCACCGCACGGCTGGCGTAAAGCAGGCGTACCAACATGGTCAGTCCTTTTTCGGAATCAATGACAAAAATTCACGGCGCAGGTTCGGGTCTTTGAGGAAAGCACCACGCATGACCGAGTTGATCATCTTGCTGTCCATGTCCTTCACGCCACGCCAGCCCATGCAGTAGTGGCTCGCCTCCATGACGATGGCCAGGCCGTCGGGCTGGGTTTTGCGCTGGATCAGGTCAGCCAACTGCACCACAGCCTCTTCCTGGATCTGGGGGCGGCCCATGATCCATTCGGCCAGTCGGGCGTACTTGGACAGGCCAATCACGTTGGTGTGTTCGTTGGGCAAGACGCCAATCCAGATCTTGCCGATCACGGGGCAAAAGTGATGGCTGCAAGCGCTGCGCACGGTGATGGGGCCGACGATCATCAGCTCGTTCAGATGCTCGGCATTGGGGAACTCGGTGATCTCAGGGCCCTCGACATAGCGGCCCTTGAAGACTTCTTTGAGGTACATCTTGGCCACACGGCGGGCGGTGTCGCCTGTGTTGTGGTCGTTGACGGTGTCGATGACCAGGCTGTCGAGCACGCCGGCCATTTTGCCTGTGACTTCGTCGAGCAGCTTCTCCAACTCGCCGGGTTCGATGAATTCGGCAATGTTGTCGTTGGCGTGGAAGCGTTTGCGGGCCGCCTGAATGCGCTCGCGGATTTTGACGGAAACGGGCACGCCTTCGTCTTCGGTTGGGGTAGCAGAAGCTTTCATGG
>JANQXJ010000013.1 GCA_030729445.1 Limnohabitans sp.
GGCGCGGCTGAGGGTCCAGCCTGTGGGGTTGTTGGGTGAGTTGACGATCAGCATCCGCGTGGCGGGGGTGATGGCGGCTTTGAGGGCGGCCATGTCCAGTTGCCACTGCCCACCCATCGGGCGCAGCGACACACATTTCAAATTCGCGCCCATCACCAAAGCCTGCGCCGTGAGGTTGGGCCACACGGGTGTCACGGCGACCACTTCGTCGCCCGCATCGATCAGGGCTTGCGCGGCCAGCATCAAGGCGTTCACGCCACCCGAGGTGATGGCCAGGCGGTCCACACCTATGGCTTGTGTTTGGCCGTGCAAGGCTGACATGTAGTCCGACACGGCCTGGCGCAACTCCGGCAGGCCCAAGTTGTGCGAGTAAAAGGTCTCGCCTTTTTGCATCGAATCGATGGCCGCCTGGCGCACGATGTCGGGCGTGACCTCGTCGGATTCACCAAACCAAAAGGCCAGCACATCGGGGCGGCCCATGCCTGCGTTGGCGACTTCGCGGATGCGGGACTCTTCCAGGTCCATGACGGCCTGACGCATGAAAGGAGCGGTGTTTTTGTTCATGCATCCATCGTAACGGCTGGTCAGCCCTGCCGCTGTCACCCCTTGCACAAGCGCTGCACTTGCCTATGATGAATGGCACAACAACAGACAGGGAGACCGCCATGAACACAGGGCATTGGATGCGCACGCTCGCCAGCGTAGGCTTGGGAATTTGCTGGCTGGCCATCGCGCCCGCGAGCCAAGCCGCAGACAACTTCACCGCGGTCACGGCCCCTGACAAACCGGTCAAGGCCAAAAAAACCAAACAAGCCAAAGCGCCCAAAGCGCCCGGAAACACCAGCTCGGGCGAGAGCAAAGCCGAGCGCGACAAGCGCCTGTTGCGCGAATGCCGGGGCAAAGCCAATGCTGGGGCTTGTGAGGGTTACGCCAGTTGATGCCCTAGGCTATTCATGGCCCATAGGCACATTTGATAGCGGTGGCTGGCGCCCACTCAAACCTGTGCCCCGTCCTGTGACCACCTGTGCGCCAGGCCGCTGGCCCGCACGCTTGGACGAGCCATCGCCGCTTCGAGCAAACCCGCCTCGGCCTCCAGCAAGGTGAATTGCTCACGCGCTCGGGTGATGCCGGTGTAGACCAGCTCGCGAGACAACACTTCGGCACCACCGGGCGGCAGCACCAGCGCGGTGTGCTCAAACTCCGAGCCTTGGCTTTTGTGCACCGTCATCACAAAAGCGGTTTCGACCTGCGCCAGGCGCATCACACTCACCGAGCGCAGCGCTTCACCGTCGAGGAACCAGACCTTGAGCTTGCCTTCGTGATTGGGCAAGACCACACCCACGTCGCCGTTGAACACGCCCAGCTGCGCATCGTTGCGGGTGACCATGACGGGCCGCCCGGCAAACCATTCGCCTGTGACTTTGAGCAGTTCGGCATCGGCCAAAGCTTTTTGCACGGCGGCATTGAGCCCCTGGGTGCCCCAATCGCCCTGATGCACCGCGCACAAAATTCGAAAGCGCTCGAAGGCTTGGAGCACGCTGCGCACCCAGGCGGTGTGTGTGTCGGTTCCCTGCCCTTCTGGCCACTGTTGCATGAGGCGCAGGTAGTCGGCGTAAGACGGCTGGCCATGTGCGCCCAAGGCCAAATCGCAGACCGCTTGGGGGGAAGTGGGTTGCAGGGCAAGCAGCGCCGAAACAGACCCAGGTGATGGCACTGCGCCCACAGCAGCGTCGAATGCGGTGCGGGCGGCAGCGGCATCGCCCCGGTTCACTGCCAAGGCCAATTGGCCGATGGCGCCTTTGAAGCGGCGACTTTGGCGCAGCATCACCGTTTGTTGAGCAAGCAAGGGCGCAGCGCCCGCAGACCGGTACTCGGCAGGCAAAGTCTGCCCGGCCACGTTCTGCACAAACTGCGCAGTGTCCGCGCTGTAGCGGCCTGCGGCGGCATCGCGGCACAGGTCGCCCAGCACCGCGCCCGCTTCCACCGAGGCCAGCTGGTCTTTGTCGCCCAACAGCACCAGCCTCGCCGTGGCGGGCAGTGCCTGCAGCAGCGCGTCCATCATTTCTAAGTGCACCATCGAAGCTTCGTCGACGATCAGCACATCCACATCGAGCGGGTTGGCCGCGTGGTGCCTGAACTGGCGTGTGTCGGGCCGCGCACCCAGCAGCGAATGCAAGGTGCGGGCCGGGCCCATGCGGGCGATCAGGGTGTTCAAGTCCAAACCGCTGCCCTCGGGCACCTGATCTTGCAGGCTGGCCAGTGCGTGGTCGATGGATTGCTTGAGCCGCGCCGCCGCCTTGCCCGTGGGCGCGGCCAAGGCCACGCGCAGCGGGCTGTCGCCCTCGTGCAGTGCCAGCAGCAAGGCCAGCAGGCGGGCTGCCGTGTAAGTCTTGCCCGTGCCTGGCCCGCCCGTGATGACCGACAGTCGGGCACGCAGCGCCACGGCGCAGGCCACCTTTTGCCAATCGGTTTCGGCAGATGCTTGGCTACTGGGCACAAAGAAACGATCCAGCCAGCGGCATGCCGCAGCCTCGGGCACAGGCAACAGTTCGCTGGCCCGTTGCAACAGACCCTGGCCCACGCGCTGCTCATAGCCTGCATAACGGCGCAGGTACAAGAGCGGGGCATGGGCCGTGCCGCCCAGCACCAGCGGCTGGCCTTGGTCGGGTGCATCGCTCAGACGGTAACAGGCTCGGGATGTGCTGCTTTGCAACGCCGCTTGCCAGTCAGCCAGCGTGGCGGGCAAGTGCGCCCAAAGCGCACGCAAGCCTTGCGGCCCGTCCACTGCCACGGTGGGCCAAGCCAACATCGCTACTGGCGGTGCACAGAGGTCGGCCAAGGGCAAACAGGTGTGGCCACGCCCTTCCATTTGCGCGAGCATGGCCGCCGCCACCAGCAGCGCGGGGCTGGCTTGGCCATCGAGCCGCAGCAATTGCGCTGCAAGGGCACTGTCGATGTGGCGCAGCAGGCCTTGCGCGGTCCACAGCTGCAGCCATTGCAGCGTTTGCGCGGCGCTCAGGCCTTGGGCGGGCAAGTCGCTCAGCCAATCCATTTGCGTGGTGGGAACAGACATCGTGCGCGAGTGCTTTTTGAAACTCATGCTTTCACCTCGGCATGGAGCATGGCGTCCAAGCCGTCAAGCAATTCGATCGGCGCAGGCAAGGTGCAGCAGCCGCCCGCAGGCCCGTCGATGCCACGCAAGAACAGGTACACCGCGCCGCCCAGTTGCTGCGCCGGGTTGTAGGCCTCACCCAGTCGGGCGCGCAGCAGGCGGTGCAACGCCAGCATGTAGAGCGCGGCCTGTACCTCGTAACGGTGGTGGGCCATGGCGGCATCGAGCGCTTGCGTGGTGTAGGCCGCGTCATCGGCACCCAGGTGATTCGATTTGTAATCGAGCACCCAGTAACGCCCTTCGTGTTCGAACACCAAGTCGGCAAAGCCCATCAGCATGCCGTGCAGCTGCGCGTCGGGCAGTTGTGGGCGGCTCACGCCGGGCAACAGGTGCTGCTGGCACAGCGCGTCCACCTCGCGGGCGTGCAGACGCTCGGCGGGCAGCCAAAACTCCATCTCGGGCAGCAAGGTGCCCAGCGCGTTCAGCGGGCTACCTGGCCCACGCAGGGGTTGCGCCACCACACGGGCGAGCCACTGCACCACCACATCGGCTTGGGTGGTGTAGCCTGCGTTTTCGCAGCGCTTTTTCAGGCGCTCCGCCTTGGGGGCGTCGATCACAAAACCGTCAGCCGCCAACCACTCAAGCTGGTCGTGCAAGAAGTTGCCTGCCGTCGGGCCTTTGGCAAAGCCATGCCACGGGGCCAAAGAACCTGCAGGGGTTGCAGGCATGGGCAAGGTCTGTGCGTCTTCGGGCGGCTCGTCGTCGGCCGGGCGTGGCGTGGTCATGTGCAGGCTCATGTGCGCCAAAGGCTGCGAAGACAGGTCACGCGTCAGGCGCGAGAAGCTCGCAATGGTCCACGACTTGTCGATGCGAGCGGTGCAGACCAGCGCGTGGCGCAGTTCGGTGGTGCGGGCGGGCCGCTGCCAGACCGTGAGCGGCACATCTTCGCTCGCGGGCACCAATTGCACGGACAAGCGCTGCGCTTGCGCATCGGTTTCCAGCGCTTGCAGCTTGATCAACCAGTCGGCGGCTTCCAGTTCCTGCCCCTTGCCCAGCAAATGGCCTGCAGCACTGTTGTGGTTCACGCAGCTTTTGCCCGAACCCCGCGTGACCGGGCTCCAGCCCACCCACAGCGCATGCCGCGCACGCGTGAGCGCCACGTACCAAAGGCGCAGGTCTTCACGCAGGCGGTCGTGATCGGCCAACTTCGTGTCGTCCTTGTCAAAGTCCAAGGTCCAATGCCGCTCGCCCTTGCCGTCATCGAGTTGCAACACCGGGGTTTTGTGGGCTTCCATCATGCGGTGGCTGTGCGCAAAGGGCAGGCACACCACCGGATACTCCAGGCCTTTGCTGGCGTGGATGGTGATGACCTTGACCAGGTCTTCGTCGCTCTCCAGCCGCACGGTCTGTTCTTCGCTGTCGCCTGCGCCCCCCGCCTTGACCTCCTCGATCTGCTGGGCCAGCCAGCGGATCAGGGCCTGCTCGCCATCGAGCTGGCTGCTGGCGGTTTGCAGCAGTTCGGCCAAGTGCAGCACATTGGTCAGGCGGCGTTCGCCATCGCTCTGGCCACGCCAGCGACCGGCCAGCTGCAACACATGCAAGGACTGGCGCAGCATGGCCAAAACGCCCTGCCCTTGCCAAACCCCGCGCAGGTCACGCATCTGCTCAGCGCGTTGGTCCAGCAGCTCATCTTGTGTGGCCAAGTCGTACAACTCGGCCAGCGACAGGCCCACGGTGCGCGTGCCCAAAGCAGCACGCACGCGGCGCATGTCTTGCGGCTCAGCCACGCCGCGCAGCCACAGGCACAGGTCCTGGGCTTCGTCGCTGGCAAACACCGAGTCGCGGTCCGACAGGTAGACCGAGGCCACGCCCCGCACACGCAGCGCGTCGCGCACGGCAGCGGCCTCTTTGCCTGTGCGCACCAGCACGGCGATGTCTTTGGGCTGCAGCGGTTTATCGCCCTTGTCCGGATCAACAAACCGGGCCAGTGGGTCACCAAGCCAAGCCACGATCTGCTCGGCGCACAGGGCCGACAAGTGCATCAGCGCATCACGCTGGCTGCGCAGTGTGGCGTCATGCACCAAGGTCATGGCTTTCACGCCACCGTCGCGGGTCGTGAACACTTCACTGCGGCCCTTGGCTTCAACGGGTTGGAAAGGCAGCGGGTCTTCAACGCCTTGACGGTAGCCAAAGGCATCGTCAGAGATTTGGAACCAGCGGTTCACCACATCGACCACCGCTTGGGTGGATCGGAAGTTGGTGCCCAGCACATGGTGGCGGCCAGCGGTGGCGCGGCGGGCGGCCAAGTAGCCGTGGATGTCGGCACCGCGAAAACCGTAGATCGATTGCTTGGGGTCCCCGATCAGCAGCAGCGCTGCGTCTTGCCGGTTCTCGGCTGTGCGGTAGATGCGGTCAAAAATGCGGAACTGCAGCGGCGAGGTGTCCTGAAACTCATCGATCATCGCCACCGGAAACTGCTCGCGCAGTCGCTGCGCCAGGCGCTCGCCCGACTCGGGGTCGGCCAGCGCCACATCGAGGCGTTGCAGCATGTCGGCAAAACCGAACAGCCCGCTGCGCCGCTTGAGCTCGGCCATGCGCTGCAGCACATGCGTGCGGGCGTGCAGGCGGGCGGCTTGTGCGGGGTCGGGCAAGGCCGACAAAGCGGCTTGCAGATCGGCGAAGGCCTGAGACTCAGGCGGCAGCTCAACGGCATCACCTTCTTTGCGACTCTCCAGCAGGCCATGGGGTGTCAGACGATCCCAGCCTGTACCCATTGCATCTTTCAATGCCTTCGCATCCCCACTGCTTTGCGACCAGCCTTTGAGTGCATCCATCCACTTCTTGGAGCGCCCCACCTGCAGAATTGAACCATTCCATCCATGCTTCTTGACGGCCAGCTGCCCCTCAATCCAGCCCAGCAAGTTGTCGGCTTTTTCCACCCAACCCTGCTTGAGCGCCGCCAGTTGCGCACCGCGCTCGGCCATCGCCTCACCAAAAACATGTGCCAGCGTGCCAGGCGCGGCTTCGGCCAGCGGCACCGCCATCAGGGAACGCATGTCCTTGTCGAGCGCGGGCACGTCCCGCCAGACGCGCTGCACCTGCGCCACCAGCGGGGTGGCCATGGGGTAGAGCTGCTGACGCCAGTAGTCCTGAACGGCTTCGAGGCGCAGCGCGGCTTCGTCGCCAACCAGGTTTTCTTCAAACAGGCTGCCGCTGTCAAAGGCGTGCTCGCGCAGCATGCGCTGGCACCAAGCGTCGATGGTGTAAACGGCTGCGTCGTCCATGGCCTGCGCGGCCAGCGCCAGCCGATACGCCGCTTGTTCGCGGGGCTCACCTTCGGGGTATTCGCCCTTGAGTTGATTCAGGAAGGCGTCGTCCGTTGGGGCGATGCCCCGGAACACCTGCGCCGCCTCGGTCAAGCGGGCGCGGATGCGGTCTGACAGCTCACGCGTGGCGGCGCGGGTGAAGGTCATCACCAGCACGTCTTGCGGCAGCATGGGGCGCACAGGTGCGGTGCCCATATCGCCATGACCCAGCACCAAGCGCACATACAGCGCGGCAATCGTCCAGGTCTTGCCCGTGCCTGCGCTGGCCTCGATCAGGTGGCTGCCACGCAGCGGAAAACTGTGGGCATTCAGGGCGTGTGCGGTGCTCATGCCTCGTCTCCCTCATCGTCTACAGGCGCATCGGGCAAGGCCTCGACTTCGGCCTCTGCCGCCCAAGCTTTGAGCGGCGCATACACCGCCTGCGCCAGCCGATCCAGTGCGCCCGTGGCCAGCAAGTCTTCCACCGTGGGGTAGGTGCGGGCCAGGGCCGGGTCTTTGTCTTTTTCTGCGCTCTTGAAGTCGCTGCCTTCATACGCATCGGCCAGTGCGTTGGTGTTCTCTTTGTCCTTGAGCCACTGCAAGGCCACGCCGGGCGGCAAGGGCAGCGGCCAGCGCATGCCTTCGGCCCAAGTGGCCAGCAGGGTCTGCATCTGGGTGCGGGCGGCCTCAAGTTCTAGCGGTTCTGCACGCACCACGGCGTTGCGGCCCACCACAACACAGCGCACTGAATGCCCCATGGCGGCCGCAGCCAGCGACTGCAGCCAAATGTCGATGAGTTTTTCAGGCAACGCTGTGGCCTTGCCCGCTTTGGAAATGCTGACCAGCTTGTTGGCACGCAAACTCAAAAGCATTTGCCCGCCCTCACCCGCCAGCACGCCGCCCAAAGCGTCTTGCAAACTCACTTGCGGGTGCATCTGCGGGTACGCTTGGTCGACCAGCACACGCTCGGCCGCTTCGGGGTAGGCCCCGCGCTCGCGCAGCGCAGCGGCCAGTTGGGTCTGCAGGATGTGGGTGAGCTTTTGGGCTTCGAGCGTGCCCACACCCGCCAGCGGCAAGGCCCCGGCTTCACGCAAGTGCTGCACCACACGCGCTGCATGGCGGGGCAGTTCGTCTGCGCTCAAATCCGCGGGCACATGCTGCAGTTCGTGGTCGAGCAACTGGTACAAGTCCAGCCCGCCCAAGCCAAACAGTTCTTCGTCATGCAACTCGCTGCGCTCGTCTTCCAAATGCACCTGCAGCCGCTCGCGGAAAAACGCACCCACAGGTTTGCGCAGGAAGCGGGCCAGTTGGGCGAGCGAGATGATCGGGGCTTGCTCGTTGGCGGCCATGAGCGGCGACAACAGTGCGAGAGCCGACGATGGCGTGTCCGTCTCGCTGGCCCCATCACCACGCTGGACCTCTTGCGCCGCCCGCCACTCTTTGGCATAGGTCAACAAACCACTGCCCGCCTCAAAGTAAGCACGGCTGAAAGGTTGCAGCGGGTGCACGGTGGTCAGGCGCTTGGCCGTGTCTTTGCCCCAGAGCAGGTCAATCTCATCGCGCAGTTGCGAGACCAGCACCGAGGGCGGTTGTTCGCTGTTGTCGCGCACGCTTCGGCCGCTCCAGCTCACGTAGAGCACCTGCCGCGCCGACAAGAGCGCTTCGAGCATGAGCTGGCGGTCGTCGTCGCGGCGCGAGCGGTCGCCGGGGCGCGTCATGCCCGGCAGGCCCATCAGGTCAAAGTCGGCACGCGGGCTGCGGCGCGGGTAGTCGCCGTCGTTCATGCCCAGCATGCACACCGCCTTGAACGGGATCGCCCGCATCGGCATCAGCGTGCAAAACGTCACGCCGCCAGCACGAAAGCGCTGCTCCAGCCGGGGGGCCTTCAAAGCTTCGAGCCAAGCCGAACGGGCCACGGCCAAGGGCACGGCTTCGGCAAAACCCGCTTCACCGCAAGCCCGCACCCAATCGTTCAGCGCTTGGTCGAGCGCTGCCAGGGCATTGCGGTCGTTGTCGTCACGCGGCTTGAACAGCGCCGCGAGCATGGCGCGGCAGCGCTCGGCCCACTGTGCGGGCGTGGCGCTTTGCGTGCAGATTTGCCACCAGTCGATCAGCGCCTGCAGCAGGTGCGCGAGCGACCCGGCCAGTTCGGCATCGAGCCCACCCACTTCCGGGTACGGCGACACGCCCAATGACACGTCATCGTCCACCGGGTCGGCACCGCAGGCATAACCCATGAGCATGCGCTGCACACCAAACAGCGCCGAGTTGTCTTCGCCGCACACGCCCAGCCCCAGGCCCGCGCGGTGCTCGGCCGACAGGCCCCAGCGGATGCCTGAGCCCGCCATCCAACGCGTGAGCGTGGGCAGGTGTTCGTCCTTCAGGCCAAAGCGGGCTGCGAGCGCGGGCACTTCAAGCAGCTCGACCAGCTCGCTCATGCGGCTGCGCTGCTGCGGCAGGGCCAGCAACCATTCGACCGCATGGATCAACGGGCTGATGGCCTGCGCACCCAGGTCGGCAATGTCATACGGGATGAACCGCGCATCGCTGCGCTTGTATTGACCAAACACGGCGCGGATCGCCGGGGCCATGACTTCGATGTCGGGCACCATGACCACCACGTCGCGTGGCGACAAAGGCTCGGGCGAGGTGTGGAACCACTGCAGCAACTGGTCGTGCAGCACCTCGAGTTCGCGCACCGGGCTGTGCGCCACGCTGAACGTGACTGAAGCGTCGTCCGGGCGCAAAGGCTGGGCTGGGGTGCCGCCGCTCGATGGCTCCAGGTCTCGGATGCGCCGCTGCAGCTGGGCGAGCAAACGCGTGCCGTCTTCGCCGGGCACATCGTCAAAAAAGTCCAGGCGCGGCCACTGCGTGACTTGCTGGGCCGCCTGCAGGTCGTCAAAAGCGTCGAGCTGGCGAATGAAGTCACGCCCCTGCCGCCCCCAAGCGGCCAAGAGCGTAGGGGCGTGCAAATGCATCTGCGCGAGCGGCAAAGCGGCCAATGCCTCGCCTCGGTAGGCATGACGACGGCGCTCGGCCTGCAGCCATTCACGCCCGTCGATGATGTCGCCCCAGTGGTACTGGCACGGGTTGGGCACGGCCAGCAGAACCTGGCTGTGCGCGGCCAGTGCCGCCAGCATCTCCAGCAGCTGCCCGGGCATGTGGCTCATGCCAAACACCGACACGCGCCGCGCCACGGGGCTGGCCAGTGGCTGGCCCGATTGCAGGTGCGCCAGCGCCCGCGCATGCAGCGCCGGGCGGGTGGCTTGGCGTTGGCTGTCATCCAAAGTGTCGAGCACGCGCCGCCAAAGTTCGGCCTGCCAGAGTTGGTCCGCGCCGAGCTCATCATGCCCGGCGGCCTTGCGCAACACGTTGCGCCCGGCGGCCCAGTCTTGCAGCCAGTCGGGGCGGTAAATTTGGTACTGGTCAAACAGGTCGGCCAGTCGGCTGGCCAGTTGTAGCAGCCGGTCAGGCTCGTCGCCGCTCAAGAAACCCGCCACGGGCTGGAACACGCGATCACTCAGGCAGCCGGGCAGCAAGGCCATCAACCGCCACGTCATGGGCAGTTTGTCGAGCGGTGAGTCGGGCGGCACGTTGGCCGCGCCCAGCACCTGCCGGTAAGTGCGCCACAAAAAGCGCGAAGGCAGCTCCACCCGCGTGGCGGCGCAAACCCCACCTTGGTGCGCCAGCTCGATCTTGATCCACTCGGCCATGCCGTTGCTTTGCACCAGCACCACCTCGCTCTCAAGGGGCAGCAAAGGGTGCGTGCGCAGCCAAGCCGTGAGGGTGTCGGCCAGCACCTCTGAGCGGTGGCTGTGCAGGGCAATGAAGCCGGGCGAAATGGAGGA
>JANQXJ010000014.1 GCA_030729445.1 Limnohabitans sp.
TCGCGCAGGATCTCGCGCAGGATGTCATACACCACCGAGCGCGGCGTCTTGACGATGCCCTTGCCCTGACAACTCGGACAGGGCTCACACAGCATGTGGGCCAGCGACTCGCGGGTGCGTTTGCGCGTCATCTCCAGCAAACCGAGCGACGAAAAGCCACCCGCCATGGTTTTGACGCGGTCACGGGCGAGTTGTTTGCGGAACTCGGCCAACACAGCATCTTGGTGCTCAGGACGGGCCATGTCGATGAAGTCGGCAATGATGATGCCGCCGAGGTTGCGCAGGCGAAGTTGCCGCGCAATGGCTTGCGCCGCCTCCAGGTTGGTCTTGAAGATCGTGTCCTCAAAGTTTCGCGCACCCACATAACCGCCCGTGTTCACGTCCACGGTGGTCAGCGCCTCGGTCTGATCAATGATGAGGTAACCGCCCGATTTCAGCTCGACCCGGCGGCCCAGTGCCTTGGCGATTTCTTCGTCGATGGCATACAGGTCAAAAATGGGCCGCTCGCCCTTGTAATGCTGCAAGCGTTCGGCCGCTTTGGGCATGAACTCCTGGCCAAAAGCCTGCAGCTGGGCAAACTGCTCCAGTGAGTCGATGCGGATGCTCTGAGTAGCCTCGCCCACCAAATCGCGAAGTACCCGCTGCAACAGCGTCAGGTCTTGGTGCAACAAGGACGCTGGCGGCAGGCGCAGCGAGGCCTCTTTGATGCGGGCCCAGGTCTTTCGCAGGTAGGCGATGTCGTCTTGCAACTCTTCATCGCTGGAGTCTTCGGCATTGGTGCGCAAAATGAAACCGCCCCCGGCCGGGCCCACCAAGGCCTGCAGCCTTTGGCGCAAAGCATCGCGCTGGTCAGCCGGAATTTTTTGAGAGACACCAATGTGGTCGTCTTGCGGCAAAAACACCAGATGACGGCCCGCAATGCTGATTTGTGTAGACAGGCGTGCGCCCTTGGTGCCCATGGGGTCCTTGATGACCTGCACCATGATGGCGCGGCCCTCGAACACCTGCTTTTCGATCGGCACCAGCGGTTGGCCCGTGCGGGCGGCTGCGGCCTCACCTTCGGCATGCTTTTGCCACACATCGGCCACATGCAAAAAGGCGGCTTTGTCGAGCCCGATGTCGATGAAGGCCGATTGCATGCCAGGCAGCACGCGGGACACTTTGCCCAGGTACACATTGCCGACCAGACCGCGCTCCAGCGTGCGCTCGACATGCAACTCCTGGACCGCGCCAAACTCCACCACCGCGACCCGGGTTTCCTGGGGCGACCAATTGACCAAAATATCTTGTTGCATGGTGGGCATCAGAAAGGGAAAAGAGAAAACAATTCGAGACAAGAAAGTGCAACTTCAGCGCCTTGACATCGGTAAATGCTCAACAGCGCACGCCCAAGGTCCGCAGCAAAACAGCGGTCTCGAACAGCGGCAAACCCATGATGCCTGAATAACTGCCCCGGATCTGTTCAATATGGGCAGCTGCCCTGCCCTGCACCCCATAAGCCCCGGCTTTGCCCATGGGCTCGCCGGTGGCGACGTAAGCACGGATTTGCGCAGCGGTCATGGGCGCAAAGCGCACCCAAGATTGAGACACCGTGGCCACCCGTTGTTGCCCGTTTTGGGCGGCAACGGCGGTCAACACGCGGTGGGTCTGGCCAGAAAGTATTTTCAGGATGCGCACGGCATCGGCCTCATCGGCTGGTTTGCCCAAAATTTCCCGCCCCAGGCACACGGTGGTGTCAGCGCAGAGCACGGGCGCAACCGGCAAGCCCTGGCGTTTCATGCGCTGCACGGCAGCGTCGAGTTTGAGCCCGGTGACACGCGCCACATAACGCGCAGGCGCTTCAGCGCCGCGCACGTCTTCCAAAGACTCGGCATCTTCATCGGGCCCGGCCAAGAGCAGCTGGTGAGCCACCCCAATTTGGTCAAGCAGCTGACTGCGCCGGGGGCTTTGGGAAGCGAGGTAGATGAAGTCGCTCATTCGCGGTGGTAAGGGTGGTTGGCGTTGATGGACCA
>JANQXJ010000015.1 GCA_030729445.1 Limnohabitans sp.
GGGTTGGATGTTGTAGCGGTAGACCTCGCGCTTGAGCGCCGTGCCTTCGCCAAACCAGCCTCCAGGCGGCACCCCGGTGAAGGTCATGGTCTGGCCGCTTTCGTTGTCGGTGCTCATTTTGAGCAGGCCCGAGATCACACCGAACCAGTAGGTCACGGGGCGGCCCACGCGGCACACATAGTCGCCCACCTGCGGGTCGCTCACCACCAGTTGCGGCACGATTTCTTGCCGCTCCTGGGCTTGCAGAAGCTGTAGCCACGGAATCATCTGAAGTTCCGCTTCGTTGGGCGCACGGCGGCGCTGATAAACGCTGTTTTCTGTGGCCATATATGAAGTGATGCTTGTCAGTAATCGGTCAGCAGGGCTAGGGGTCTTCCCTGAATTGTCGTCCAAACGACAACTTAACGTCAAATGAGTGCCTAACATCCGCCAAAGTTAAGTTGCATTGTGTTCGATGCACCGTTTTTGGAGACAGGTCAGGTCATGCAAACAACGTTTCCCCGTTTGATGCTCAAGCACGCTGCCGAGCGCCCCACAGCGCCCGCATTGCGCGAGAAGGAATATGGCATTTGGCAAACCACCAGCTGGTCGGATCTGGCCAGTTTGGTCCAGTCTGTGGCCTGCGGTTTGCACCAAGCGGGTTTGCAGCGCGGCGAGCACCTGATCGTGGTGGGCTCCAACCGTCCGCGTCTGTACGCCACCATGCTGGCCGCGCAGTCGCTGGGTGCGATTCCGGTGCCGTTGTACCAAGACGCGGCCGCTGCCGAGTGCGTGTTCCCCATCACCAACGCCGAAGTGCGCTTTGCCGTGGTGGAAGACCAAGAACAGGTCGACAAGATGCTGGAAGTGCGCGAGCAGTGCCCACAGCTGACCCACATTTATTACGACGATCCACGCGGCCTGCGCAAGTACACCGAAGACGGTTTGGGCTCGCTCGAGGAGCTGATCGCTGCAGGCGGGGTGTTTGCTCAGCAGCACCCCCAGTTCTTCCAAGAAGAAGTTGAACAAGCGGTCTACACCGATGTGGCGGCGATGTTCTTCACCTCGGGCACCACGGGCAACCCCAAGGGTGTGGTGCACACGCACAGCTCTTTGATTGACCGCGCCGAAGCTGGCGCCGAGTTTGACAAGCTGACCAGCGCCGAAGACGTGCTGGCCTACATGCCGCCCGCCTGGATCGGGCAAAACATCTTCAGCTACGCGCAGTGGTTGGTGTGTGGTTACGTGGTCAACTGCCCCGAGTCATCGGCTACCGTGACCATCGACCTGAAAGAAATTGGCCCGACTTACTACTTCGCGCCGCCTCGCGTGTTCGAGGGCATGCTGACCAGCGTGATGATCCGCATGGAAGATGCAGGCAGCTTCAAGCGCAAGATGTTCCACTATTTCATGGGTGTGGCCAAGAAAGTCGGCCCCGCCTTGATGGACGGCCAATCGGTTGGCCTGATGGACCGATTGGTGTATGGCCTGGGCAACCTCATGGTGTATGGCCCCTTGCGCAACAACATGGGTTTCAGCCGCGTGCGTGTGGCCTACACCGCAGGCGAGGCGATTGGCCCCGATCTGTTCACCTTTTTCCGCTCGATCGGCGTGAACATCAAGCAGCTGTACGGTTCGACCGAAACTGCCGTGTTCGTTTGCCTGCAACCCGACAACGAAGCGCGTGCCGACACCGTGGGTGTGCCGTGCAAGGGCGTGGAAATCAAGGTCGCCGACAACGGCGAGATCATGGTCAAGTCGCCTGGCCTGCTCAAGGGCTATTACAAAAACCAGAAGGCCACCGAGGAGGTGCTGACGGCAGATGGTTGGTACCACACCAGCGACGCGGGCTTCATTGACTCGCACGGCCACCTGAAGATCATCGACCGCGTCAAAGACGTGGGCCGCATCCAGGGCGGTGCCAACGACGGCGCCATGTTTGCGCCCAAATACGTCGAGAACAAGCTCAAGTTCTTCCCGCACATCAAAGAGGTGGTGGCCTACGGCGACCAGCGCGAAAAAGTGTGCGT
>JANQXJ010000016.1 GCA_030729445.1 Limnohabitans sp.
GCCCTACTGGATGCCCACCGAGCCCTACAGCGATTTGATTCGGCGTGACCCGCCGCGGCTGCGTATTGCGCTGTCGCACGAGTGGGGCGACTTTCGGGCGGTGCCGCATTTTGTGGACGAGTTGCAGCGCGTGGGGCGCTTTCTGGAAGGCCTGGGCCACCAGGTGGACTGGGCCTTGCCCGAGGTGGATTTCCGCGCCGCGTTCGATGCGCAGACCACTTGCTACATCAGCAACTTTGCGCAGACGATTTCCAACTTGTTGGCCCCTCGGGGTCTGACGCGCCCACCAGCGGACTTGGTCGAGCCGATCAACATCAAGATCTGGGAAATGGGTCTGAACACCAGCTTCACCGAGCGGGCCCGCATGCAGGCGGTGTTCAACACCACCTCGCGGGCTTTTGGTCAGTTTTTTGAAGACTGGGACATCATCCTCACGCCCATCACCGCTTTGCCGACGCCCAAAATGGGCACGGTGGAATATTTGACGACCAGCGACAACCCCTCGGTGCTCGATTGGTTCAACCACCTGTGGTGCAACTTTGCCTACACCCCGCTGACCAATCTGTGCGGCATGCCGGGCATCTCCATGCCCATGGCCTGGCAAGAAAACGGCTTGCCCTTGGGTATCCACGCGCAGGCCAAACAGGCCAACGACGGCCTGTTGTTGCAATTGGCCGCTCAGATCGAACGGGCCTTGGACGGTCAGTGGCATGCTGGGCGCGTGCCTCAGGTGCATGTGACCAAGGATTCACAGGCGTAAAAAAACCGCTCAACAGATGTTGAGCGGTCGGGTCAGCCCAAAGCTGGGTGGCTTACAGGCCTGCAGCGGCCTTCAAAGCGGCAGCGCGGTCGGTGCGCTCCCAAGTGAAGTCGGGCTCGTCGCGGCCAAAGTGGCCATACGCTGCGGTCTTGCTGTAGATCGGGCGCAGCAAGTCGAGCATCTGGATGATGCCTTTGGGGCGCAGGTCAAAGTGCTCGGCCACCAAAGCGGCCAACTTGTCGTCAGAGATCACGCCTGTGCCTTCGGTGTTCACCGTGATGTTCATGGGGCGTGCCACGCCGATGGCGTAAGCCACTTGAATTTGGCACTTGGTGGCCAAGCCTGCGGCCACGATGTTTTTGGCCACGTAACGTGCTGCGTAAGCGGCCGAGCGGTCGACCTTGGAAGGATCTTTGCCCGAGAACGCGCCGCCGCCGTGGGGGCAAGCACCACCGTAGGTGTCGACGATGATCTTGCGGCCGGTGAGGCCACAGTCACCCTGGGGGCCGCCAATGACGAAGCGGCCTGTGGGGTTGATCAGGTACTTGGTGTCTTGCAGCCACTCTTTGGGCAGCACGGGCTTGATGATCTCTTCGATGATGGCTTCGGTGAAGCTGGCCTTCATCTTGGTCGATGTTTCGGACTGGTCAGGGCTGTGCTGGGTAGACAACACCACGGTGTCGATGCTGTGGGGCTTGCCGTCCACGTAACGCATGGTCACTTGGCTCTTGGCGTCGGGGCGCAAGAAGGGCAGGCGGCCGTCTTTGCGCAGCTGGGCTTGGCGCTCGACCAAGCGGTGGGCGTAATAAATAGGGGCAGGCATCAGCTCGGGGGTTTCGCTGCAGGCGTAGCCAAACATCAGGCCTTGGTCGCCCGCGCCGATGTTGAGGTGGTCGTCGGAGGCGTGGTCCACGCCTTGGGCGATGTCGTTGGACTGCTTGTCGTAGCAAACCATGACGGCGCAGCCTTTGTAGTCGATGCCGTAGTCGGTGTTGTCGTAGCCGATGCGCTTGATGGTGTCGCGGGCGACTTGGATGTAGTCGACGTGGGCGTTGGTGGTGATCTCACCTGCCAAGACCACCAAGCCGGTGTTGGTCAGGGTCTCGGCGGCCACGCGGCTGCGGGGATCTTGCGTGAAGATGGCGTCGAGGACCGCGTCAGAGATTTGGTCGGCAACCTTGTCGGGGTGGCCCTCAGAGACGGATTCCGAGGTGAAGAGGTAATTGCTGGACATGAAAAAAGCTCCTA
>JANQXJ010000017.1 GCA_030729445.1 Limnohabitans sp.
ACAAGTCATCGTCACGGGTGGCTCCAAAGGCATCGGCCTGGCCATTGCGCTGAACTTTGCGCGTGAAGGTGCCAAGCCGGTGCTTGTCTCGCGCCAGCGCAGCAACCTGGACGCCGCTCTCGCCGCTTTTGCCAAAGAGGGGCTGCCAGCCCCAGCCATCGCGGAAATCGATTTGTCGCAACCCGGCTCAGACCGGGCTTTGTTCAACCTGTTTCCGGCTGCCGACATCTTGGTCAACAACGCAGGCGCCATACCGGGCGGCAGCATCCACGACATCGCCGAAGACGCCTGGCGTGCCTCGTGGGAACTCAAGCTGTTCAGCTACATCAACCTCACCCGTCTGTACCTGGGGGCCATGGAATCGCGCGGACAAGGCGTGATTTGCAACATCATTGGCATGGCCGGAGCGGCACCGCGCTACGAATACATCTGCGGCTCTGCAGCGAATGGCGCATTGATCTCGTTCACCCAAGGCATTGGCGCAGGCAGCGTGCGCAAGGGCGTGCGTGTGTTCGGCATCAACCCCTCGCCCACCCGCAGCGACCGCATCGAAGGCGTGCTCAGGCAGCAAGCGGCCAGCAAACTGGGTGATGCTTCGCGTTGGCTGGAGATGACGCAAAAATTACCCTTTGGCCGTTTGGCCGAACCCGATGAAATCGCACGGCTGGCCGTTCACTGTTCATCCCCCGTGTGCGCCTACCTGAGCGGCACGGTCTTACACGTCGACGGCGGCCAACAATACGCACCCAACTGAGCACACTATGCACTCTGACAACAACTTTGAATCCCTGCGCGACGGCGTGCGCAGCGTGGTCTCACAATTCGACTCGCGCTACTGGCAAGAGATCGACGAGGCCCGCGCTTTCCCTGAAAAATTCGTTCAAGCCCTGACCTCGGCTGGCTGGCTGTCGGCCTTGATTCCGGAAGAATACGGCGGCTCCAACCTGAGCCTGGTCGAAGCCAGCGTCATCATGGAAGAGATCAACCGGGCTGGCGGCAACTCGGGCGCATGCCATGGCCAGATGTACGTGATGGGCTGCGTGGTGCGCCACGGCTCACAGGCCCAAAAAGAAGCCCTGCTCCCCAAGATTGCCAGCGGCGAGTTGCGCATGCAGTCGATGGCCGTGACCGAGCCGACCACCGGATCGGACACCACCCAGCTCAAAACCTTTGCCGAACGCAAAGGCGACCGTTACATCGTCAACGGACAGAAGGTCTGGACATCGCGGCTGCAGCACTCGGACTACATGCTGCTGCTGGCACGCACCACACCGCTGGCCGAGGTCAAGAAAAAATCCGAAGGCCTGTCGGTGTTTTTGGTGGACTTGCGCGAGGCCGTGGGCAAATCGATCACGGTGCGCCCCATCCGCAACATGGTCAACCACGAGACCAATGAAATCTTCATTGACAACCTCGAAATACCGGTTGAAAACCGCATTGGCGAAGAAGGCAAAGGGCTCAAATACATCCTGGATGGCCTGAACGCCGAGCGCATCCTGATCGCGGCCGAATGCATTGGCGACGGTTACTGGTTCGTGGACAAAGCCAAGGACTATGCCAACCAGCGTGTGGTGTTTGACCGCCCGATCGCCAAGAACCAAGGCATCCAGTTCCCGATCGCCCGGGCCTTTGTCAACGTCGAAGCAGCCAGCCTCATGCGCTACGAAGCAGCCCGCCTGTTTGATGCCCAACAACCCTGCGGGGCCCAGGCCAACATGTCCAAATTGCTGGCCGCCGATGCCTCGTGGGAGGCCGCCAACGTCTGTCTGCAAACCCATGGCGGCTTTGGTTTTGCCGCCGAGTACGACATTGAGCGCAAGTTCCGCGAGACCCGCCTGTACCAGGTGGCCCCCATCTCGACCAACCTCATCCTGTCGTATGTCGGCGAACATGTCTTGGGCATGCCCAAATCCTATTGAAGGCGCTTGCACACATGGCTCTTCCTGAATCTTGGGACACCTTGCAACTGCGAATGCACGACGGTGGCGTGCTGCAGGTCACACT
>JANQXJ010000018.1 GCA_030729445.1 Limnohabitans sp.
AAGTTTTTGAGTTCTTGATGCCCATCTTCACCGAATACGGCTATTTGGCTGTGTTTGTGATGTTGTTGATTTGCGGTTTTGGTGTGCCCGTGCCTGAAGATGTGACCCTGGTCACCGGCGGCGTCATTGCCGGGCTGGGCCATGCCGATGTCAACACCATGTTTGCCGTGGGCATGGCTGGGGTCATGGTCGGAGACGGCTTGATGTTCACTTTGGGCCGCATTTACGGTGAGCGCATTTCCAAATTGCCCGGCTTTCGCAAAATCCTCACACCCGAGCGCTTTGCCAGCGCCCAAGACGCCTTCCAGAAATACGGCAAATGGGTCATGTTCGTGGCCCGGTTTTTGCCCGGTTTGCGCACACCGGTGTTCTTCTCGGCCGGCATGAGCCGACGCGTGAGCTTTACCACCTGGTTTTTCATGGACGGCTCTGCCGCCTTGATCAGCGTGCCGATCTGGGTGTACCTGGGCTACTTTGGTGCGCAAAACTGGGACTGGATGTTTGGCGTGCTGCACCAGTTCCAGTACGGCATCTTTGCGCTGCTCGGCATCGGCGGTGGCTGGCTGGGCTGGCGCTGGTGGCAAAAGCGCCGGTCCACTGCAGCAGCTGCCAAAGCCTCTGGCGACGCCTCGTAAGCCGCCCGCGCATGGGCCACACCTCCCCCAAAAGCCTGGCGGTTGCCGGGCTCTTGTTCAACGCCTTTGTCTGGGGCGTGTGCTGGTGGCCATTCAAACAACTGGAAACCCAAGGCCTGCACCCGTTGTGGGCCACAGCACTGGTCTACGCATTTGTGTTCGTTTCCATCGCCTTGTGGTTGTGGCGCAGTGGCCAATTGCAAAGCTGGCGGGGCCACCCCGGTTTGTGGCTCTTGCTGCTGGCCTCGGGCCTGACGAATGTGGGCTTCAACTGGGCCGTGACGGTGGGCGACGTGGTGCGCGTGGTGCTGCTGTTTTATTTGATGCCGGCCTGGTCGGTGCTGGTGGCCTGGTGGCTGCTGGGTGAAAAACCCACCCCCATGGCCCTGCTGCGTTTGGTGCTGGCGCTGGGCGGTTTGTTCATCGTGCTCAAAACCCCCGAAACACCCTGGCCCGTCCCCGAAAGCCTGGCCGATGTGCTGGCCCTGATGGGCGGCCTGACGTTTGCCATCACCAACGCCTTGCTGCTCAAACTCAAAGACACCCCCAGCGCCTCGCGCACCCTGGCCATGTTTGGTGGTGGCGCGGTCATGGCCACGCTGGCTGCTTTTGTGGGTTTGGCCACGGGCGTCGTGGTCGTCGGCGCGGCCCCCACTTGGAGCTGGCTGCCCTTGGTGGCCCTGCTGAGCCTCTCGTTTTTGTTGGGCAACCTCGCTCTGCAATACGGCGCCGCCCGCCTGGCCGCCCACACCACGGCGCTGGTCATGCTGTCTGAAGTGCTGTTTGCCAGCGTGTCGTCGGTGTTGCTGGGGGCCTCCAGCTGGGACAGCCGCACCCTGATTGGCGGGTCTTTGATCTTGCTGGCGGCGTTGCTGTCCATCGTCGGGCCGGGCCACAAGGCCAAGTGACCCGCCTTGCACGGTGACGGGCTGTCACTGGCATGATGTCCATTTGCCCACCTCCACCGGAAAGCAACCCATGAGCCTGTACGACCTCGAAGTCCAAAGCATCGACCACCAAACCGTGCCCCTGTCGCGCTACAAGGGTCAAGTGATGCTGATCGTCAACACCGCCAGCGCCTGCGGCTTCACGCCCCAATTCAATGGACTGGAAAAACTGCACAAAACCTACGCCGTCCAAGGATTGGCTGTGCTGGGCTTTCCCTGCAACCAGTTCGCCAGCCAAGACCCGGGCGACGACGCCCAAATTGCCAACTTTTGCCAAAAGAATTACGGCGTGAGCTTTCAGATGATGAGCAAGGTCAAAGTGAACGGCGACGAGGCGCACCCGCTGTACCAATGGCTCACGGCTGAAGCGCCCGGCATTTTGGGCAGCAAAGCCATCAAGTGGAACTTCACCAAGTTT
>JANQXJ010000019.1 GCA_030729445.1 Limnohabitans sp.
CGGCTTGGGCGTGGCGGCGGTCTTGCAGCTCCGCCAGTTCCATCGCGCGTTCAGCCCGCTGGTTCACCGCCTGCATGCGGGCTGCGGCCTGCAACCAGCCCAATGGGTTGAAGGGCGAGGGCTGCACACGCGACTGCGCGGCCAGGCGCACGTTGTCCCACACGCTGAAGGTGCTGAAGATGTTGGTCTTTTGGTAGCTGCGGCCCAGGCCGTGGCGCGAGATTTTTTCAGGCGTCCAGCCGCTGATGGGGTGCTCGCCCAAAGTGATGCTGCCGCTGGTGGGGGGCAGGTCGCCCGAGAGCAAATTGGCCAGCGTGGACTTGCCCGCGCCGTTGGGGCCAATCACCGCGTGGATGTGGCCGAGCCACAAATCCAGCGAAACGTCGTTCACCGCCGCCAAGCCGCCAAAGCGCTTGGTCAAGCCACGGGCGGACAACAAGACTTGGCGATCAGTCATGGCCTGTCTCCTTGGCCGTTTTGCTGCCAAAAGCCCGGTTGATCAGGCCCAAAATGCCTTTGGGCGCAAAGATGATCAAGGCCACGATGAACAGACCCATCCACATCTGCCAATGCTTGCCCGTGCGAAAGCCGCCGATGTCGGGCAGGTCCTTGAACAAGTGCAGCAGGTATTCAAAGCTGAAGGCGCCCACAATGGCCCCCGCAAAATTGCCCATGCCGCCCAAAATCACCATCATGATGGCGTGTGCACTGAGGTGAAAGCCCATGAGTTCGGGGTTCACAAAACCGGTTTGCGCCGCGAACAAATAACCCGCCAAACCTGCCAAGGCACCCGCCAGTGTGAAGGCCGCCAGCTTGTGGCTGAAGGTATTGAAACCCAGCGCCCGCATGCGGTGCTCGTTCACGCGGATGCCCGACAGCGCCCGGCCAAAGGGGCTCCAGAGCAGGCGGCGCAAAAACACATACACCGCCAGCAAACAGCCCAGCGTAAAGTAATAAAACACCCGTTTGTTTTCCAGGTCGATGATGCCCGCATCGGGGCGGAAGTTGATGAACAAACCGTCCGAGCCGCCCAGCGCCTTGTTGTCAAAGAAGATGAAAAAAATCATCTGCGCAAAGGCCATGGTCACCATGATGAAGTAGATGCCGTGGGTGCGCACCACCAAAAAGCCAATGACCAAAGCCGCCAGCGCAGAGCCACCTACCGCCAAGGGCAGGCTGGTGTACAAGCTGATGGGTTCGTTTTGCGGGGTCACAAAAGCCAGCACATAACCGGCCAGGCCAAAGTAAGCCGCATGGCCCAGCGACACCAGGCCCGTGACGCCTTGCAGCAAGTCGAGGCTCATGGCCAAGATGGCCAGGATCATCATGCGCACGACCATGGCCGTGTAGAAGTCGGTTCCGACAAAGGGAAAGGCGGCGAGCGCCAAAAAGCCCAGCACCATCACCAGCTGGATGCTGCGCGGCAGGGTTTCAAGGTGAATTTGGGGCGTGCTCATGTGGAACTCTTTTTCATTGCTTGAACAGGCCTTCGGGTTTGTACAGCAGCACAGCGGCCATCAGCACATACACCAGCATGCCCGAGGCCTGGGGCAGCAGCACCTTGCCAAAGGTGTCGACCAGGCCCACCAGCAAGGCGGCGATCAAAGCGCCGCGCACCGAGCCGATGCCGCCAATGACCACCACCACAAAGCACATGATCAAGACCTGTGAGCCCATGTTGGGGTAGACGCTGGAAACGGGCGCGGCGATCATGCCCGCGATCGAAGCCAGGCCAATGCCCAAAGCGAACACCACCGAGTGGATGAGCTTGATGTTGATGCCCAAGGACTCGGTCATCTCGCGGTTGAAAGCACCCGCGCGGATTTTCATGCCCAAGCGGGTTTTGGAGATCAGCAAATACAGTCCCAAAGCCAGCACCAGGCATACGCCCGACATGAACAGGCGGTACACCGGGTAGGACAGGTTTTCGGTGAGGGGAATGGACGCGGCCAGCAACTCGGGCACGGGCAGGCCGTGCACATCGTCGCCCCAAATCATGGAGCGCATCTCCTCAAACACGTAAATCAGGCCAAACGTGAGCAGCACCTGGTCCAAGTGGTCGCGGTGGTAGAAGTGGCGAAACAGCAAACGCTCAATCAATAAGCCAAAGGCCACGGACAAGGCCGTGCCCACGATGATGGCCAAAGTGAAGCTGCCCAGCTGCGCAGCGAGTGACCAAGCCAAGTAAGCGCCCAGCATGTAAAAGCTGCCGTGCGCCAAATTCACCACGCCCATGATGCCAAAAATCAGCGTCAGGCCTGCTGCCAACATGAACAGCAGCAGCCCGTACTGGACGCTGTTGAGCAGCTGGATCAAGAAATTCACAAAGTCCATCGGTGGTCACACTTGGAATGGAGGAGGGCAGCCGCACGCCCCAAGCCCTTGAGTCAGGGCGCCAATAAAAACGGCGGACCGAAATCCGCCGTGACACGGCCCGCAAGCGAATGGCTGTGGGGCATGCCCCAACAACCAACGCGTGCAGTTTACATGCGGCAACCTGCGCCGGAATCGGCCAAAGCCTTGGCGGCCACGCCGATCACTTTGTTCTCTTTGTTCGAGACTTCGCGCAGGTAGATGTCTTGTACCGGGTTATGCGATTTGCTCATGGTCCATTTGCCGCGTGGGCTGTCGATCACGGCCACTTCCATGGCCTTGATCATCGCGGCTTTTTGGCTCACATCGCCTTTGACGGCGTTGGCGCCTTGCACCAGCAGCAAGCCCGTGTCGTAGCCTTGTACGGCGTACACGTCGGGTTGCATCTTGAAGGTCTTCGCGTAGTTCAAGCGGAAGGTTTTGTTGCGTGGTGTCTCGATGCCGTCACCGTAGTGCAGTGTGGTCAAGACGCCGTCGGCCGCTGGGCCTGCAGCGTCCAGCACGCCTTCGGTCAGGAAGCCCGAGCCGTACAACGGAATCTTGCCCTTGAGGCCCGCAGCGGCATAGTCGCGCAAGAACTTGGCCGCACCACCACCTGCAAAGAAGCAAGCCACAGCGTCGGGCTTGAGCGCGGCGATTTCGGTGAGCAGCGCTTGGAACTCGACGTTGGGGAAGGGCAGGCCCAATGCCTTGACGATGGTGCCGCCCGCTTTGGTGTAGCTTTCTTTGAAGCCCTCGAAGGCTTCGTCCCCTGCAGCGTATTTCCAGGTGATCCAAACCGCCTTTTTGTGGCCGCGTTTGACCATGGCTTCGCCCAGCGCCATGGTGGGCTGGCTGTTGGAAAAGCTGGCGCGGAAGACGTTGGGAGCGCACTGGGCGCGGGTGGCGATGTGCACGCCCGCGTTAGGAATCAGGTTGATGACACCGCTTTCGCGGGCCACACGGTGAATGCCCATTTGCACGCCCGAGTGCACGGTGCCGATGAGCACATCGACTTTGTCGCGCTGCACCAACTTGTTGGCGTTTTCGATGGCTTTGGATGGCTCGGACTCGTCGTCCACCTTGAACCACTCGATCTCGCGGCCGCCGAGCTTGCCGCCTTGCTCGTTGATGGCCATGCGCACGCCGTTTTCAATGGCCACGCCCAGTTGGGCAAAAGTGCCGGTGTAGGGCAGCATCAGGCCCACACGGATCTTGCCGGATTGGGCCAGAGCGCTTTGGGGGACCAACAAGCCGCTGGATGTGGCACCCAACAAGGCCGCGCCTTGGGTCAGGATTTGGCGGCGAGAAGAATTTTGGTTCATGGTTGTCTCCTAAAGGGAAAAATGAAACTCTGGACCTCAAGCCCTGGGCTGTTGGACCAAGCCAAATCATTATGAGTGATGAAAGAGCCCGGATTGGTTTTGTCTTATCCGAGAAAACCCGCACTTTTGCCTTGATTCATGCCAACCGTTCAGCGGGTTTTGAATTGTTCTTTCATGGCGTCCAATGTTCGTTGCGTGCGGTCCCCCGAGTCGCAATTGACTTGGATGGTCACGCGCGGTGCGGCATCGGATTTGCCCGACTCGAACTGGAAGCCCGGGTATTTGTCGTTCACTTTGACCAAAATTTTGGCCTTGTTGGTTGTGTTCAGGTAGGCCACACGGTTCACAAACACAGCTTTTGCACCGTCGGGCTCCGAGACCGCCATGAACGCGTCGTCAATCAATTCACAGCGGTTGTCCAGCATGACCTGCACACGCATGGGCTTGGGGGTGGCGTTTTCCATGATCAGGAAAACCGCCAAGCCACCCAAAACCACCACAGTGATGGCGATCAAGATGGACCAAAACGCGGCAGGGATAGCGTCGGGCTTGGGTGCAGGTCGTTGGGGTTTTTTGTCAGGCATGGTCACAATCTCTAGGAATGGTCACGGGGTGCACTGGCTGGCCGTCTTTTTCTCGGCCAAGTGCCGCACACAAAAGTAACGGATCTCGGGCGACTGAAATTCTTGGATCGAGCGCACCATGGAGGGGTTGGGCATTTCAGGGGCCATCACCCGCTCTTGAGAAAGTGCCCATAAACCTTTGTCGCTTTTTATACCGCCGTTCCAATTGCCCAGCTCGCTCAGGTAAATGTATTCCCCCACGGTGGGCAATCGGGCTTGCATGCACTCGCAGGCGTATTCGGCTTTGCGTGGCGAGGTGGTGGTGCCCACGACGTTGCCTGGCGCACCCAACAGCTCCAAGGTTTTGCCCAGATGCGTGACCTGGCTTGGAAATCGTGTCCTTTGAAACTGGCTGAACACCTGGTCAGCGATTTGGCCCATCACCCATTCGGGCATGCCTCGCGCTTGGTAGTTGAAGGTTTGTCCAGGCTGGGTTTCGATGTGCAAAGTCACCAGCACATCACCTTTGCAGCCCGGACTGAAGGAGTAAGTGCCCCAGGCCACGCCTGTCAAACCCCTCAGTTGACTGGCTTCGAGGCTTCCCTGTCGTTGCTGTGCTCGCAGCACCCGCACCAACTCGTTGAGGGCCGTGGGGTTGTACAACACCACCTGTCTTTTTTGCGGCTGGTGCTGCTCATACATCCGGTCTAACGCGGCCTTGAAGCTGCCCTCCAGGAGCACGTCCATGCCAAACCCGCCAGTGGCCCTTTGTCGTCCTTGGTCGATCAGCGTGTTCAGGGTCTGCAGCAGCTCGGGCGCTTGTTGGGGGTCAGCCCCGGCCCGGATTAAATCGGCCAACAAGCGGGCCATGTCGCCCGACTGCTGGGTGCGGGTTCTGCCGTAGGCGTCCTGGTATTGGCACAGGTCTTGCCCGCGCACAAAGGGAATGGTGGGCCACAAAGCCACTTGGGTGGCCGAAGCGACCCCGCACAGCAAGAGCATGAACAGACTCAAGCACAGCGTGCGGCAGGCTTTGAACGTCATAAAAAGTTTGTGGGTGTCCAATGCATTCTTCCGAAATGATCCTTCACCCTGGCGGCCGATGTTGGAAGGCTTTCCTCAAGGGTGGGCTGATTTTCACACGCCTGATCATAGCCACAAGTGCTCACGGTGGGCCTTGACGCAGCGCACAGTTCGGATGCAATACCTGCTGTCCACCTTGAGCCATCAGGTTCCCATGTTCATGATGAATTGGCGCACACCCAATTCGTCCATTTGCCTTTGTTCGTAGCGCTTGACGTCTTGGGCCACAGCTTTGGCGTCTTGCTCGGCCAGCGATTTCATCTTGTGCAGTTCGATCTCGGCTTGCAGCCTTTTTTGGCGCATCTGGGCCAGGGTACTTTGGGCTTTGCCCAGGTCCACCACCACACGCTGCTGCAATTGAAGCAATTGGGTCATGAACTGGCGGTGGTTCATGCTCGCTTGCATGCCCATCACTGGCGCTTGACTGGCGTGTTCTTGCAGGCGGTACTCGTCATACAGCTTGCACAAACGTTGGTGGCTGGCTTGCAGCTGGTCGACCCGAGCCAGGGCTTGGACGATGTCGTTTTGCGCTTCATTGACCGCATCTTGGGCTTTTCGCACCAGCACGGGCCAGCAGGTTCGAGCTTCTCGCATGGTCTTCTCCTTCAGGGGCTTAGGCGCTCATCAAAGCCTGGACTTCGCGGCGCGTGCTCGCAGCGTCCTGACTGATGTGCATGTCTTGTTGCAAAAAGTTTTCCATCGATGTACGCAAACGAATGGCATGGTCCAAGTCCGGGTTACTGCCCGCTTCGTAGGCGCCCACCTGGATCAAATCCTGGTTTTGCTGGTACAGCGACCACAGGCGCCGAAAACGGTTGGCCAGTTTCTGGTCTTCGGGCGAGATCAGGTTTTGCATCACCCGCGAGACGGAGCCGTTGAGGTCGATGGCCGGGTAGTGCGCCGCATCGGCGAGCTTGCGCGAGAGCATCACCTGCCCATCCAGCGAAGCGCGGGCAATGTCCACGATCGGGTCGTTGGCGTCGTCGCCCTCGGCCAACACGGTGTAGATGGCGGTGATCGAGCCCACGCCGTGGCGGCCCACGCCTGCACGTTCAATCAGGTTGGGCAGCAGCGCAAACACCGAGGGCGGGTAGCCTTTGGCGGTGGGTGGTTCGCCCACGGCCAGGCCAATTTCTCGTTGTGCATGCGCCACACGCGTGAGGCTGTCCACCAACATCAAAACATTTTTGCCCTGGTCCCTGAAGTACTCGGCAATCACATGCGTCAAGTGTGTGGCCTTGAGGCGCAGCACAGGCGATTCGTTGGCCGGTGCTGCCACCAGCACCGATTTGGCCAGACCCTCCGGCCCGAGCGATTCTTTGATGAATGCCTGCACCTCACGTCCACGCTCACCAATCAGGCCAATCACCACCACATCGGCTTCGGTAAATCGCGTCATCATGCCCAGCAGCACACTTTTGCCCACACCAGAGCCCGCGACCAAGCCCAAGCGTTGGCCCCGGCCAATGGTCAGCATGCCGTTGATGGCCTTGACACCCACATCCAGCACTTCCTTGATGGGGCCACGCTCCATGGGGTTGATGGGGCGACCTTGCAGACTGAGCACATCGCGGCACTCGGGCGGCGGTTTGCCGTCCAGTGGTTGGCCGCGTCCGTCGATGATGCGGCCCAGCAAATCGGGGCCCAAGCACACCTGCGAGGTGTGGCTGAGCACACGCACCTGCGCACCCGGCCCAATGCCTTGCGGCTCGGTAAAGGGCAACAAAAACAGCGTTTCGTCGTTGAAGCCCACCACCTCGGCCTCGACCCGGTGGCCCATCTGGCCCACGATTTCGCAACACGCGCCCAGCGGGGCCATCAGGCCACGCGTTTCCAGCCGCATGCCCACCAGCCGCACCAAAGTGCCGCTGCGCTGGGGCTCGGGGGCGTGCAGGTCACCGATCAGTTGGTTGACTTCTTGCTCGAAATTCATACCGGGGTGTCCGTGTCGGGCATGTCGGGCGTATCTGGTGCGTTGGCTTGTGTGGATTTCACGTCCGTGTCTTGCACATCGATCACCTGCCGGTCCCAGTCGCGCTTAGGCGTGTTTTCGGGCATGGCGTCGACCTTGTCCTGGACCAGGCTGGAGCTTTGCATCCAAGCCTCGGGTTGGGGCAGCAGGCGTCGCGCCAGCGGCTCCAAGCGGTTCTCAATCAGGTCTTGCACCACACTGTCTTGCACCCGCACCCGCACGCTGCCTGGGCGCAGCAGAGGGTCTGCCTCCAGTTGAAGGTGGGCTGTAACGGCCTCGCCCATGGCCTGCAGGCGTTCCACATCTTGCGGGTTCAGGCTCACTTGCACCGGCTGCGCTGGGTGGTCGAGTTGCTGGATGCACGACTGCACCAAACCGTGGATGGCTTGTCCCGAAATTTGCAGCTCGGCCCGCACCAACTGCTCGGCCAAGTGCAAGGACAAGCGTTTGAGGGGTTCAAAAAAGCGCTGTGGATCTTGGCTGATGCTGCGCAGCTCAATGCCCAAGTGACGGATGAGTTCACGTTCTTTGGCGCGTTCGGCCTCCAGCTCGGCTTGCAGTCTCGCATGACCTTCTTGCAGACCCCTTTGAAAAGACTCTTCCAGCATGGCCGCCAAAGCCGTCTCCGAAACACGGGCATCTTCCGGCTCTGGTGCAGGCAGGCTCGGTGCTTCTATTTCGTCTTGCAGCAGCAAGGCGCTGTCGTCTTCGAAAGTTTCCACGCTCAAAGGCGGTGGCAAAGTCAGGCCATCGGTGGGCTCGCTGCGGTCGGCTATTCGCCAGGGGCCAAACGAGTGCGCTCTGGCCTCGTCCCACTGGGTGCGCAAAAAGCTCGGGGTCTTTGCTTTGCTGTTGAGCAGTGGGTTGGCACTCCAGCTGCCAGAGGCGCTTTGGGCTTCAGACAAAGTCGTCTCCACGGCCCGCCAGCACCAACTCACCGGCATCCGACAACTTGCGGGCCAGACGCATGATGGTCTTTTGAGCGTCTTCCACGTCGGTCACGCGCAACGGGCCTTTGCCTTCCATTTCGTCGATGAACATGACCCTTGCTCGCGCTGACATGTTGCCAAAGAACTTGTCTTTGACAAATTCGGGCGCACCCTTCAAAGCTGTCATCAGCAAGTCCGGCTCCACGTTGCGCATCAATACCTGGATGCCCCGGTTGTCCACACCCACCAAGTTTTCGAAGGTGAACATGTTGTCCTGGATCTTGAGCATCAGCTCGGGGTCCAGTTGCGACAGGCCACCCATGATGGAGGCCTCGAGATCGACCTTGACGAAGTTCATGATTTTGGCGGCTGCCTTGATGCCGCCAAAGCTCGATGACTTGGCCGAGGAATTGCTGGCGAACTGTTTCTTCATGATCGACTCGAGCTCTTCCATGGCCGACGGCTGCACCGTCTCCAAACTGGCAATACGCTGCAAAATTTCGGGACGCGAGTCTGGCGAGAGAAAGTTCAGCACATCGGCCGCCACGTCATATTCGAGCACCGACAAAATGATGGCGGTGACCTGTGGGTGTTCGTTGCGGATCATGTCGGCAATCGAGCGGGCATCCATCCATTTCAGAATCTCCAAGCCCTTGCTGCCTTGGCCCGGCATGATGCGGCTGAGCACTGAGGCGGCCTTGTCTTCGCCCAGGGCCCGTTTCATGACTTTTTCAACATAGTCGCCCGTACCCAAGCCCAAGCTGGTTTGCTTTTTAAGGGTGGCCACAAATTCGTCGAGCACGATGTTCACGGCTTCTTGCGATAAGTCGGCTACCGACACCATGGCGCCGCCCAGCGACTGCACCTCTCTTGGGTTCAAGAACCGGATGATCTCAGCCGCTTGCTGCTCACCCAGCAAGAGCATCAGCACCGCAGCACGCTGCGCTCCTGTAAGGGCATCGAGCTCCTCTTGTAGCTCCTCGGTAATTACGATAGGCGCGTCGCCCAAGGCCGATGTAATTTCCTTGACTTCTTTGCCTTTGGCGTCTTTGCCCTTGGCATCCTTGCCTTTGGCGTCTTTGTCGGTGTCTTTTTTGGTGGCCATTTTTGTCGTTCCTTGATGCGGTCAAGAGACCTTGATCATGCCCTTGAGCACGTTGGCCACCCGACCCGAGTCCTCGGCCACCAGCATGCGGATGAGTGCCACTTTGTCGTCGTAGGTGTTGGCCGTGTCCAGCATATCGATGCTGATGCTCGATTTCTTGGGCTTGAGCTTGGCCTTGATTTCTTCCAAGCTTTCGCCCTCGCCGATCTGGATCATGCGCATGTCCTCGGCGCTGAGCTCGCCGTCCGTCATGGCAGCTTTGGCTTTTTCTTCTTCGGCCAGGGCCTTCGCTGCGGTGATGCTGCGCATGATAGGGCGCACCACAATCATCATGAACACGATGAAACTGATGGCGATCAAGGCGCTGGACAGTGACGATTGCACCGTGTTTTCCAGGTACCAAGGCATGGTCTCCAGCGGAGCAGGGGCTTCAAAGCGGGCAGGCACCACGGTCACGTTGTCACCACGGGCCGGATCAAAGCCCACCACACCGCGCACCACTTGTTGCATCTGCTCAAGCTCTTGCGGTGTGTAAGGCACGGTCTTGGGGGCGTTCGGGTCTACGGCTGCGCCCTCTGCGGGTGGCGCTGCAGGGCGTTCGTTCACGATCA
>JANQXJ010000020.1:0-3776 GCA_030729445.1 Limnohabitans sp.
GCCTGCACCCACATTGCCTGCGGCGGGTGGGGCCGTTGTGGCTGCTTGGCAAGCCGCGTAGCCTGCGGCCGCGCCAGGTCGAGCTTGGGGGTCGTCGCCCGGGCGCACCACGGGCAAGTCAAACAGTACGGCGGCGGGCACGATGGGCACGCGGCCATAGCCGGTTTCAAAGCCAATACCCTGCTCATCGAGCCAGCGCACCACGCCTGTGGCGGCGTCCAGGCCGAAAGCGCTGCCGCCGCTCAACACCACGGCATGAACTTTGTCGACCAAGTTGGCCGGGTCCAGCAAATCGGTTTCGCGGGTGCCGGGGGCGGCCCCACGCACATCCACTGCGCCCACGGCACCGCCGGGGGCCAAGACCACCGAGCAACCCGTCAGACGTTCGCTCAGTGTGAAGTGACCGACCTGCAGGCCGGGAATATCCACAATGGAACCTTGTGCGCTGTTTACAATCATTTGCGATGCCATTCATAGCCCTGTTCATCGTTGCTCACAGACCCCAAGGATAGCGCGTGCCCCTGTTTGTTTTGCGACGGCTGCTGAGCTTTGTGCTGACCCTGCTGGCCACGTCGGTCGTGGTGTTTGCCGTGCTGGAGTTGCTGCCCGGCAATGCCGCGCAGGTCATTTTGGGCGAGACGGCCACGCCCGAGTCGATAGCCGCAATGGAAGAAAAATTGGGCCTGAACCAGCCGGCGGCCACCCGATATCTCAGCTGGATGGGCGGCATGTTGCAGGGGCAGACGGGCCTGAGCATTTCTTACGACACGCCCACCGCCCAGTTGATGACCGAGCGCATGCAGGTGACGCTGCCGCTGGCCGTGATGGCCATGGGCCTGACCGTGGCGCTGGCGCTGGCTCTGGGCATTTATGCCGCTTCGCAGCAAAACAAAGTGGGCGATGTGGGCGTGATGACGCTCAGCCAACTGGGCCTGGCCTTGCCCAATTTTTGGCTGGCCATTCTTTTGATTTTGCTGTTTGCGGTGCACCTGGAGTGGGTGAGCGCGGGCGGTTTTCCGGGCTGGTCTGAGGACGATGGCGGCGGGGTGGGCGAGGGCATCAAGGCCTTGCTCTTGCCTGCCATGGCGCTGGCGGCAGTGCAAACGGCGATTCTGACGCGGGTGACCCGCTCGGCCGTGCTTGACACCTTGCGCGAAGATTTTGTGCGCACCGCCCGGGCCAAAGGTCTGTCACGCCGACAAGTGCTGTGGGGCCATGTGCTGCGCAACGCCATGATCCCGGTGCTCACCGTGATGGGCCTGCAGTTTGGCAATCTGATCACCAGCGCCATCGTGATTGAAAACGTGTTTGTGCTGCCCGGCATTGGACGCTTGATTTTTCAGGCCATTGCCAACCGCGACCTGATCGTGGTGCGCGATGTGGTCATGCTGCTGTCGGCGCTGGTCATCCTCATCAACTTTTGCATCGACGTGCTGTATGCGTGGATCGATCCGCGATTGAAAGCAGGCCATGCGGGATAGCCACACCTTTTGGCGACGGGCTTTGCGCCACCCCAGTTTTGTGGCGGGGGGGGCCATGGTGCTGCTGATGGTGCTGTGCGCCGTGCTGTCTTTGTTTGGGTCGCCTTACCCGGTGGGTGACATCGACATCCCCAACAAACTGGCCTCGCCCAGCGCTGCCCATTGGTTCGGCACCGACAGCTTGGGGCGCGACATCGGTTCTTTGCTCTTGGTGGGCAGCCAAAACTCTTTGCTGGTGGGCTTTATTGCCGTGGGCATTGGCCTGGGGGTGGGCGTGCCTTTGGGCTTGCTGGCTTCGGCGCGGCGTGGCTGGGTGGAAGAGCTCATCATGCGGGCTTCGGACTTCACCTTCGCTTTTCCGGCTTTGTTGTCGGCCATCATGCTCACGGCCATTTACGGGCCGGGCCTGGTGGTGAGCATTGTGGCCATTGGCATTTTCAACATTCCGGTGTTTGCCCGCATTTCACGGGGGGCGGCCAACGCGGTCTGGGCGCGGGACTATACCTTGGCAGCCCGCGCCGCAGGTCAAGGTCCGCTGGCCATCACACTCACACATGTGCTGCCCAACATCGCCAGCGTGCTGATCGTGCAGGCCACCATCCAGTTCGCCATCGCCATTCTGGCCGAGGCGGCTTTGTCTTATTTGGGTTTGGGCACGCAGCCGCCGCAGCCCAGCTGGGGCCGCATGCTCAACGAAGCGCAATCGCAGATGTTTCAAGCCCCCATGTTGGCGGTGTACCCGGGCGCGGCCATTGCGCTGGCGGTGCTGGGGCTGAATTTGCTGGGTGATGGTTTGCGCGATGTGCTCGACCCCCGGCTGGCGCGGCAAAGGTGAGCATGAGCGATTTATCAAGCACCAAGCCTTTGCTGCAAGTGAATGATTTGCGGGTGAGCCTGCCCACGGCCCGGGGTTGGGCACAAGCCCTGCGCGGCGTGTCTTGGCGCATGGAACGCGGCCAGACGGTGGGGCTGATTGGCGAGAGCGGCAGCGGCAAATCGCTCACCGCTTTGGCCCTGATGGGCTTGTTGCCTGAACGCGCCCGTGTGAGCGGCTCCATCGTGTTCAAGGGGCAGGAGCTGGTGGGTCTGCCCGAGCCGCAGTTGTGCCAGCTGCGCGGCGCCCGCATGGCGATGATCTTCCAGGAGCCGATGACGGCGCTCAACCCCCTGCATCCGATTTGGAAGCAGATCGCTGAGCCCTTGCGCTTGCACCAACACATGAGCGCCAGCGATGCCAAAGCCCGCGCCCTGCAACTGCTCGAGCGCGTGCAGCTGCCTCGGGCGCGAGAGCGGCTTGACGCCTATCCGCATGAGCTGTCGGGTGGGCAACGCCAGCGCGTGATGATCTCGATCGCGCTGGCCTGCAGCCCTGACCTGCTGATTGCCGACGAGCCCACGACCGCACTCGATGTGACGGTGCAAAAAGAGGTGTTGGCGCTCATCCAACAACTGGTGCGCGAAGACGGCATGGGCCTGCTCTTGATCAGTCACGACTTGGGCCTGATGCAGGACCAAGTGGACCGCGTGATGGTGATGTATGGCGGGGCGGTGGTCGAGAGTGCGGCCACACCCGAGTTGTTTGCGCACCGGGCCCACCCTTACACGCGGGGCCTGTTTGCGGCGCGGCCGCGTTTGGGGCTGGCACGCGGCACGCGCCTGACCACGATCCCCGGCAGCGTGCCTGAGTTGATGGATTTTCCGGCGGGGTGTGCGTTTGCCGATCGCTGCAGTTTGGCGGTGGAGGATTGTCGCCAGACGCCACCTCCGGCGCAAACCATTGGCAACGATGGCGCAGGCGAAACGCCGCATGTGGTCAGTTGCCCGCGCTGGAGGCTGCCATGAAAGAGAACGCTACTGCTGCGCCCTTGCTGGAGGTGAGGCACTTGGGGCGGCGCTTTGCCTTGCCCCGCGCGGGTTTGTTTCAACCTGCAGGCGCTTTGCAGGCTTTGTCGGACGTGAGCTTCACCCTGCAGCCGGGCAAAAGTTTGGGCATTGTGGGCGAGTCGGGTTCGGGCAAGTCCACGCTGGCGCGGCTGGTGATGGCGCTGGACACACCCACCGAGGGGCGGGTCTTGTTCCAAGGTGTGGACGTGCACCAAACCCACGGGTCTGCGCTGCGGCAGTTGCGCAGTGGTTTTCAGATGGTATTTCAGGACCCTTATGGCTCGCTGGACCCGCGCCAGAAAGTGCTGGCCATCGTGACCGAGCCGATACGCACCTTGCAACCTGCTTCAGGCGGTCGATCCGAATGGCACGAACGGGCCGACAGTCAAGCCGAGCTGCGCGACCGCGCCG
>JANQXJ010000020.1:3876-9598 GCA_030729445.1 Limnohabitans sp.
CGATCCGAATGGCACGAACGGGCCGACAGTCAAGCCGAGCTGCGCGACCGCGCCGCTGAGGCTCTGAACGAAGTCGGCCTCAGGACGGCGGACTTGGATAAATACCCGCACGAATTTTCGGGCGGACAACGCCAGCGCATTGCCATTGCCCGCGCCTTGATCACCCGCCCCGCCCTGATCGTGGCCGATGAGCCGGTCAGTGCGCTCGATGTGTCGGTGCAGGCGCAGGTGCTGAACCTGATGATGGACCTGCAAGACCGTTATGGACTGAGTTATCTGTTCGTGAGCCACGATCTGGCAGTGGTCAACTTGATGTGCGACGACGTGCTGGTGTTGCAGTCGGGTCGTGTGGTCGAGCATGGCACTGCAAGCCAAATTTTTCAGCAGCCCGTGCACGCTTACACTCGGTCTCTTTTGAGCGCTGTGCCAGGCCAGTCCCCTTATTTTTTGATGCAGGAATCCCCATGAAAAATGTCACTTCCCTGACCCGTCGCACCCTCGCTTTGAGCTCGGCTGCCGTGTTGGTCGCCAGCTTGGTGGCTGCGCCTTTGCAGGCGCAAGCTCAGTCCCGCAAAACCAGCGTTACGCTGGGCATGATCCTAGAGCCCACCAGCCTGGACCCGACCATGGCCCCCGCGGCGGCGATTGGTGAAGTGGTGCACTACAACATCCTCGAAGGTCTGACCAAAATTAATGTGGACGGCAGCATCAGCCCTTTGCTGGCCGAGAGCTGGAAAATGGACGCCGACGGCAAGGCCTACACTTTCAAGCTGCGCAAGGGCGTGAAGTTTTCTGATGGTTCGCCATTCGACTCTGCCGCTGTCAAGTTCAGCTTCGAGCGGGCCAAAGACGCCAAGAGCACCAACAAGGCCAAAGGCGCAGTGTTCAACAACATCACCCACATCTCCACCCCTGATGCACACACCGTGGTGCTGGTGCTGACCAACCCGGATGGCAACTTCTTGTTCCGCATGGGCGAGAACACGGCTGTGATTTTGCACCCGGACAGCGCGGCCAACGCGGCCACCAAGCCCGTGGGCACAGGCCCTTACAAACTCGATAACTGGGCCAAGGGCTCGGCCATTACCTTGTCCAAGTGGGATGGCTTTCGTGATGCCAACGCCATCAAGGTGAAGAAGGTCACCTTCCGCTTCATCAACGATTCGGCCGCCCAAGTGGCCGCCTTGTTGGCGGGCGACATCGACGGCATGCCGCGTTTCCAGTCGCCACAAAGCCTGCAGCAGTTCCAGAAAGACAAGCGCTTTATGGTGGAGATGGGCAGCACGGCTGGCAAAGGCATCATGACCATCAACAACCGCAAAAAGCCGTTTGACGATGTGCGTGTGCGCCGAGCTTTGTCGCACGCGGTCGACAAGAAAACATTCATCGACGGCGTGTTTGAAGGCCTGGCCAAACCCATTGGCAGCCACATGGCTCCCACCGATGCAGGCTACGTGGAGTTGAGCAACACCTACGCCTATGACCCCGAAAAAGCGAAGGCCCTGCTTAAGGAAGCCGGGGTGCAAACGCCATTGAACGTGACCCTGACCTTGCCCCCGCCGCCTTATGCCCGCAAGGGCGGCGAGATCTTGGCCGCGCAGCTGGCCAAGGTCGGCATCGTGGCCAAAATCGAAAACGTGGAATGGGCACAGTGGTTGGGCGGCACCTTCAAGGGCAACTTTGACCTGACGGTGATCAACCACGTCGAGCCCCTGGACTACATGGCTTACGCCAACCCGCAGTATTACTGGGGTTACGACAGCAAGGCCTTCCGCGACTTGGCGGCCAAACACGCGGCTACCACGGGGGCCAAAGAGCGCACCCAGCTGTTTGGTGACATGCAGCGCATGATCGCCAAGGACGCGGTCAACGTGTTCCTGTTCAACGCCACCAACACAGCGGTTTACCGCAAAGGCCTCAAAGGCCTGTGGTCGAGCTCACCGATTTTTGCCAACGACATGTCGGCTGTGTCCTGGCAGTAAATTGAGGGGCAGCCCGAAAGTGCCCTGAAAAGCTTGCTATAATTCGATCCATGATGCGGCTGTAGCTCAGCTGGATAGAGTACTTGGCTACGAACCAAGGGGTCGTGGGTTCGATTCCTGCCAGCCGCACCAAAAATTAGAAAGCCCACAACGAAAGTTGTGGGCTTTTTCTATTCGTGCACGCTAAAACATCGGTCCTCAAAATATTGCCTTTCCGGCGTTCCGTATTGTTGCCTTTGGACACCTGAACATGAGCAAAGCCTTCACCAAAGAGTCCGACGGCGACGATGACGAAGAGCTGGGTTTACCGGCTTTGCCCGCGGGTGCCCGCAACTACATGACACCCGAAGGCTATGCACGCCTCAGGGCCGAGCTGTTCACCCTGATCGACGACGAGCGGCCCAAAGTGGTTGAGATCGTGCACTGGGCGGCGAGCAACGGCGACCGTTCAGAAAACGGCGACTACCTCTATGGCAAAAAACGTTTGCGCGAGATCGACCGCCGCATCCGCTTTCTGACCAAGCGGCTGGAGATGGCCGAAGTGGTGGACCCTGCGGTGCACCACGGCAGCGACCAAGTGTTCTTTGGTGCCACGGTCACGTACGCCGAGGCTTCAGGCACCGAGCGCACGGTCACGATTTTGGGCATCGATGAGGCCGACAGTTTGCAAGGCCAGGTCAGCTGGGTCTCGCCGATTGCACGCACCTTGCTCAAGTCACGCGAAGGCGATGAACTCAAGCTCGTCACGCCCGCAGGGGTGATCGACATTGAGGTGTTGAAGGTGAGCTATCCGGCGGCGATCTGATCGGCCTTGAGGCCGTTCAGACCCACCCGTGCAGAGATCAACTGGGCAGGTGGCCCTTGTTGGTTTGGCGCTCGGCCTTGATGACCGAAGGTGTGCGCTTGAGGTGACGCAACACCTGCTCCAGGTGTGCCGCATCGCGCACGGCCACCACGAACTTCAACTCGGCGGTGTCTTGGGGGGTTTCTTGGCCCATGTCCACGTGCACGATGTCGGTTTCGCCACTGGCCAAAGCACCCGCCACCCGGGCCAATACACCTTTGCCGTTGATCACGGTGACGGTGATGGCGGTCTCGAAGCTGCGGCTCAATTCGTCCGACCATTCCACGCCAATGAAGCGTTCGCTGTCTTTGTGCTCCAGCTTGCGTGCGGTGGCGCAATCGCGGGTGTGAACGGCCAGGCCTTCACCGCGGCCGAGGTAACCCACAATGTCGTCACCGGGCAATGGGCGGCAGCAACGTGAATACACCACCGAAGCGTTTTCGCTACCGTCTAGGGTGATGGCGCCTTGCGAGATGGACTCGTGCGCCGTGAAGCGCTCGCGTGTCATCAGCAGCGCGTCGGGCTTTTGGCCCAATTCGGACAGAAGGGCCGTCAAACGCTTGGCCACAATGGTGGCGATGCGTTTGCCCAAGCCAATGTCCATCAGCAAATCGGGCTGGTTGCGGTTGCCTGTGAAGCGCAACAGCTTTTCCCACAGTGCATGGTGGGCTTCGTCGTTGGCGGGCAGCTGGTTGATGCCTTCGGCACGCAAAGCCTGCGCCAAGAGTTTTTCGCCCAGGCCCACCGACTCGGTTTGCGCCATGGTCTTGAGGTGGTGGCGGATCTTGGAGCGTGCGCGTCCGGTGCGCACAAAACCCAGCCAGGCCGGGTTGGGGGCCGAGACGGGTGCGGTGATCACCTCGACCACGTCGCCATTTTTGAGTTCGGTGCGCAGTGGCACCTGGTCACCGTTGATGCGGGCCGCCATGGCGTGGTCGCCCACACGGCTGTGGATGGCATAGGCAAAGTCCACCACCGTGGCGCCACGCGGCAAGGCCATGATTTGGCTCTTGGGCGTGAACACATAAACCGCATCGGGGAACAAGTCGACCTTGACGTGGTCCCAAAACTCGGCGGCGTCGCGTGTTTCGGTCTGGATGTCGAGCAGGGACTGCAACCACTGGGTGCCCAGACGCTCGGACTGGGCACTGGCCGACTCGTGCTCTTTGTAAAGCCAGTGCGCGGCCACACCCGATTCGGCCACCAGGTGCATGGGCTCGGTGCGCATCTGGAACTCGACGTTCACACCGGACGGCCCCACCAAAGTGGTGTGCAGCGACTGGTAGCCGTTGACCTTGGCAATGGCGATGTGGTCTTTGAACTTGCCGGGCAAAGGTTTGTAGATTTGGTGCAGCAAGCCCAAAGCGGTGTAGCACTCGATGACCGAGGGCACGATGACCCGCAGGCCATAAATGTCGGTGACCTGGGCAAAGCTCAGGTGTTTTTCATCCATCTTTTTGTAGATGGAGTAGAGCGTTTTTTCACGACCACTGATGCGCACGTCCATCTTGGCTTGGGCAAAAACGGCCTCTACATCGGCCTGCACCTTGCGGATCAAGTCGCGGCGGCGGTTGCGAGCCCGTGACACGGCCTTGGTCAGTACCGCATAGCGCCAAGGCATGAGGTGTTTGAAGGCCAGGTCTTGCAGTTCGCGGTAAATCTGGTTCAGGCCCAAACGGTGGGCGATGGGCGCGTAGATTTCCAGCGTTTCAGAGGCGATGCGGCCCCACTTGCTGCGCGGCATGTCGGACATGGTGCGCATGTTGTGAGTACGGTCGGCCAGCTTGATGAGGATCACACGCACATCGCGGGCCATGGCCAGCAGCATCTTGCGAAAAGACTCGGCCTGGTTTTCTTCGCGGGTGTTGAACTCGAGCTTGTCCAGCTTGGTCAGGCCATCGACCAGCTCGGCCACGGGCGAGCCAAAGCGCTCGATCAACTCGATCTTGGTGATGCCGCAGTCTTCCATGGCATCGTGCAGCAAGGCAGCGGCCAGCGCCTGGGCGTCAAGCTTCCATTCGGTGCACAAACCCGCTACCGCAATGGGGTGGGTGATGTAGGGCTCGCCACTTTTACGCATCTGCCCCAAGTGGGCTTCGTCGGCGTATTTGTAGGCTTTGAGCACCATGTCCTTTTCAGCTTCGCTCAGGTAACCGAGTTGAGCCTCCAGCACGGCAAAGCTGGCCGCGGCCGCGTTGGCGGCAGCCGGGTCCGGCGCTTTGGGGCGGCTGGGACTCGCTTTGGGGGTTTTGGGCAGGACGGCGCTCATGGCATCAATGTAACGCAAGCCTTGACAGGCTTGAAAAAAGCCAAAAAAAAGCCCCATGAAGGGGCATTTTCGGGTCTGACCTTGTGGCCAGACGGGGGTGACTGTGCTTCAGGACACGCGCTTGAGCATCTCGATGCCGACTTTGCCAGCGGCGATTTCGCGCAAAGCGGTCACGCCTGGCTTGTTCTTGCTCTCGATGCGGGGGGTGTGGCCCTGGCTCAGCATGCGGGCGCGGTAAGTGGCGGCCAAAACCAGCTGAAAGCGGTTGGGGATCTGTTCCAGGCAATCTTCAACAGTGATGCGGGCCATGAGTTTTCCTTGAAAATGTCTGTGCGGGGGTCAAGCCATCTTGAGGGCTTGAAAGGTGTCAGGCCGGGCGCGGCGCTGGACGTGGTACTTGAGCCGCTGGGCGTGAACAACCGCTTTGAGGTCAAACAGAGCACGATCAAATACTTCGTTGATTATAACGAAGTCGAATTCTGGGGCCTGGGCCATCTCGATGGCCGCGTTCTGCAGGCGCAGCTCAATGATCTCGGCGGTGTCTTCACCGCGGCGCTCTAGGCGCGAGCGCAGCTCTTCCCAGCTGGGTGGCAAGATGAATATCAGCACCGCATTGGCGTACATCTT
>JANQXJ010000021.1 GCA_030729445.1 Limnohabitans sp.
TCACACCACCGCGTGACAAGCGATTTTGATGCCTTTGAACTCGCGCAAAGCGGGGCGCTCGGCGCGGCAAATGTCGGTGGCCTGTGGGCAGCGGGGGTGGAAGGTGCAGCCGCTCGGTGGGTTGAGCGGGTTCGGTACTTCGCCTTGCACCGGGGTGCGGGCGCGGCCGGTGTCGTGCATCTTCGGAATCGCGTCCAGCAGCATTTTGGTGTAGGGGTGCTGCGGGTTACCAAACAGGGTGTGTTTGTCGGCCAGCTCCACCAGACGGCCCAAGTACATCACGCCCACCTGATCGCTTACATGGCGCACCACGGCGAGGTTGTGGCTGATGAAGAGATAGGTCAGGCCCCGCTCGCGCTGCAGGTCTTTCATGATGTTGAGCACCTGCGCCTGCACGCTCACATCGAGCGCCGAGGTCGGCTCGTCACACACCAGAAACTCGGGCGCGGTGGCCAAAGCGCGGGCGATCGAGATGCGCTGGCGTTGCCCACCCGAGAACTGGTGTGGGTACTTGACCATGTCGAGCGGCGACAGCCCCACCGATTGGAGCAACTCGGCCACGCGGGCTTTGAGCTCTTCGGCATCGCTGATCAATCCATGCTCTTTGAGCGGCTCACCAATGATGTTGTCCACCGTCCAGCGCGGGTTCAGGCTGGCGTAGGGGTCCTGGAAAATCATCTGGATGCGTTGGCGCATGGCCTTGGCATGGTTCGATTTGAAGGCCGCGTGTGCGTCTTGCCCGTCAAAGGTCAGGCCGCCGCGTGTAGGCTCGTACAAGCCCACCAGCAAGCGGGCCACCGTGCTTTTGCCGCAGCCTGACTCGCCCACCAGAGCCAAAGTCTTTCCGCGCTCGATTTCAAAGCTCACGCCGTCTACGGCATTGAGCAGTTGGCGGGGTTTGCGCTCGATCACGCGGTTGAGCCAAGGGGCGGACACGTCAAAGGTTTTGGCCAGATCGTGCGCCACGACCAATGGCGGCGGTTTGGCGTTGTTCGTGTGCTCGCTCATGCCGTACTCCCATCGTGCAGCCAGCAAGCGGCCCGAGTTTCACCCGCTTGGACCAAATTGGGTCGGTCCTGGCGGCAGCGGTCAAAGGCTTTGGGGCAACGCGGGTTGAAGGCGCAACCTTGCGGAATGGCGTTCAGGCGTGGCATGGCGCCGTCAATTTGGTTCAGGCGTTCGCGGTCACTGTCCATGTCGGGAATCGAGGCCATCAGGCCTGCGGTGTAAGGGTGGACCGGGTGGTTGATGACCTGGTGCACCGGGCCAATTTCGGCCACGCGCCCGGCGTACAAAACCGCCACGCGGTCGCAGGTCTCGGCAATCACACCCATGTCGTGGGTGATCAGCATCACGGCAGCACCCCGGTCCTTGCAGACCTTTTTGAGTAAGCTGATGATCTGCGCCTGAATCGACACGTCAAGCGCCGTGGTCGGCTCGTCGGCCACAATCAATTGCGGCTCGGCAGCCAAGGCCAGCGCAATCACCACACGCTGGCGCATGCCGCCCGAAAACTGGTGAGGGTAATGGTCGATGCGCTCTTCAGCGGCCGAGATGCCGGTGTCTTTGAGCAGCTGAATGGCACGTTGCCGCGCCTCATGAGGCGTGACCGGCAAGTGGGCCAAAATGGTTTCAGTCAACTGCCGCCCGATGGAGTACAGCGGGTTGAGCGATGTCAGCGGGTCCTGAAAAATCGCACCGATCTTGCGGCCCCGAATGTGGCGCATCTCGTCGTTGTTCAGGTGGTCAATCCGTTGACCTTCGAGCAAAATCTGCCCACTGGCCACACGACCCGGTGGCTCCAGCAAACCAATGATGGCCGCGCCTGTGAGCGACTTGCCCGCACCCGACTCGCCCACCACGCCCAGAATTTCACCGGGCGCAATGTCAAAAGAAATATCGTCCAAGGCACGCAAGGTGCCGTGGCGGTTGGGGAACTCCACCACCAGGTTTTTGACTTGTAAAAGACTCATCGCAATCTCGGATTCAGCGCGTCGCGCAACCAGTCACCCAGCAAATTGACCGACAGGGCGATCACCACCAGCATCAGCCCCGGAAAAATCGTGATCCACCACTCACCCGAGAACAAATAGTCATTGCCCACGCGGATCAGCGTGCCCAGCGAAGGCGAAGTGGGCGGAGCACCCACACCGAGAAACGACAGGGTCGCCTCGGTGATGATGGCCGTGGCCACCTGGATGGTGGCCAGCACCATGACCGGGCCCATCACGTTGGGCAAAACATGCTTGACCATGATGCGCAGCGGGGCCACACCCGTTACGCGGGCAGCCTGAACATATTCCTTGTTGCGCTCCACCAAGGTGGTGCCGCGCACGGTGCGGGCGTATTGCACCCAGCCGGTGAGCGAGATCGACAGGATCAGCACGCCAAAGGCCAGCGACTCGTTGGCATTGGGGAACAAGGCACGCCCCACACCTGCAATCAAGAGAGCCACCAAAATGGCCGGAAAGGACAACATCACATCGCACAAACGCATGAGCAAGGCGTCAATCCAACCGCCCTTGAAGCCCGCCAGCAAACCCAGGCCGACGCCCACCGCCACCGACAAGACCACAGAGGCCAAACCCACCACCAAAGAGATGCGCGAGCCGTAGATCAGGGCCGACAAAATGTCGCGCCCCTGATCGTCGGTGCCCAGCAAAAACTTGGTGGTGCCGCCCTCCATCCAAGCCGGGGGCAAGCGGGCATCGCTCAGCTCTAGCGTGGCCAGATCGAACGGATTGGTGGGGGCCACCCAGCCGGCAAAAACCGAACAAAAAAGACAGATGAAGGCGATGCCAGCCGCCACCATCGCCGTGGGCGATTGGCGGAAGCTGTAACCGACATCGCTGTCAAGCCAGCGTTTCAAGGCGTTCATGAATTACTTGATGGTGATGGACTTGAAGGGCATGTAGTTGTCACCACGCTGCACCAGCGTGACCTTTTTGCTGGTGCCCCAGGCCAGGGCCTGTTGGTGCAAAGGCAGGTGGCCGATGTCGGCGCTGTGCAGCTCAAAGGACTCGCGGATCATGGCGTTGCGCTTGGCCTGGTCGGTCTCGCTTTGCACCTTGATCATCAGTTCATCGACCTTGGGGTTGCAGTAAGAGCCCAGATTGAACTGGCCTGCGCCCTTGTCGTCGGGGCAGCGCATCAGGGCGTTCAGGGCGTTGTGTGCGTCGTAGGTGCTGGGGGTCCAGCCCAGCAAATAGAAGCTGGTGTCGCGGCGCAGGATTTTGGGGAAATACGTGCCTTTGGTCTCGGCCTTGAGGTTGACCTTGACGTTCACACGTGCCAGGTTAGCCGCCACCGCCTCGCAAATCTGGCCGTCGTTCACATAGCGGTCGTTCGGGCAGTTCATGTCGATGGTGAAGCCTGTGGGGTAACCGGCTTCAGCCAACAACTTCTTGGCGGCTTCGGGGTCGTAGGGCAGGCGCTTGTTCAGTTCGGGGTTGAAGCCATTGATGCCAGGGCCCACCATCAGGGCGCTGGGGTTGGAAGCGCCGCGCATCACCACGCGTTTGATGCCTTCGATGTCGATGGCCTGGTAGAAAGCCTGGCGCACGCGCTTGTCCTTGAAGGGGTTCTTACCCTTCACGCTGGAGTACAGCAACTCATCACGCTTTTGGTCCATGCCCAAAAAGATGGTGCGCAACTCGGGGGCCACCAAGGCGCGGGCATTGGCGCTGGCGTTGATGCGCGGCACGTCCTGCACAGGAACGGGTTCCATCACGTCGATCTCGCCAGACAAAAGGGCTGCCACGCGGGTGGGGTCGTTGGCAATCACAGAGAAGATGACTTCATCCACGTTGCCATCGATCTTGCCCCAGTAACTGCCATTGCGCACAAAGGTGGTGCGGACATTGGGCTGGCGCTCACGCAAGCGGTAAGGGCCTGTGCCGTTGGCGCGGAACGAGGCCGCATTTTCAATGCCCTTGCGGCGGTCCACAGGGCGAGTGGCTTGGTTGTCTTCGCACCATTTCTTGCTCATGATGTAGACGGTCGACAACACGTTGGGCAAGATGGGGAACGGGGCTTTGGTCTCGATCTCGATGGTGTGGCTGCCGATCTTGCGCACTTCCTTGATGTCGTTGGTGTTGCTGCGCATGTCCGAGCCCTCACCTGCCGCGCGGTTGAGCGAGAACACCACGTCATCGGCTGTGAACGGTGTGTCGTCATGGAATTTCACGTTCTTGCGCAATTCAAAGCGCCACACCGTGGGCGAGGTCTGCTTCCATGAAGTGGCCAGACCCGCTTCGAACTTCAGGTCTTTGCTCACACCCACCAACGATTCATAAATGTTGTTGGTCACGCTCAATTGCAGCGACTCGTTGAGCGAGTGTGGATCCATGGACAAAGCGTCACCTTGGTTGGCCACACGCAGTGTGGCGGCATGGGCACTGCCCATCGCCAAGACCGATACCACGGCCAAAGCGGTCAATGTGCGGTTGAAGGAATGCATGCGCATGAAAAACTCCTGATGGTGGTGAGTGAAAGGGGCTGAAAAAATCATGAACGGCTAGAGGCAGCGCTCAGTGGCAAAGCCTGCTCAATCAAACTGGCGTGCAAGGCCGCGCCCAAGGGCAGGATGTCGTCATTGAAGTCGTAGCGGCTGTTGTGCAGCGGGTGCGGCCCGGGGCCGTGTGGCAGGCCTTGGCCGATGCGGATGTACGCCCCGGGCTTGGCCTGGAGCATGAAAGAAAAATCTTCGCCACCCATGCTGGGCAGCATGTCGCGCCAAACCTTGTCTTCACCGACCAAAGCGGCCGCCACATCGCAGGCGAACTGCGCTTCGGGCACGGTGTTCACGGTGGCGGGGTAGACGCGCTCATAGGTCAATTCGGCAGATGCCCCAAAGCCTTGCGCCACACCGTTACACAAGGCACGCAGCCGGTCTTCGATCTGGTCCTGCACCCGTTCGCTGTAGGTGCGCACGGTGCCCACCAAAATGGCCTCGCCCGGGATCACACTCATGGCCCCAGGGTGGCCCGCCTGCATCGAGCAAATGCTGATGACCGCTTGGTCAAACGCCGACAGGTTGCGCGAGACCACACTTTGCACAGCGGTGATGATGTGCCCGGCCACCAACACTGGGTCAACCCCCTGGTGCGGGCGGGCGCCGTGTCCGCCTTTGCCGATGATGCGGATCTCGATGCGGTCCACCGCCGCCTGCATGGGGCCGGGGGTGATGCCAATCACACCCAAAGGTGTCTCAGGCGAATTGTGTTGGGCATAGACTTGTTCGCACGGGAAGCGCTCAAACAGACCGTCTTGCATCATGGCGCGGGCACCGGCGTAGCCTTCTTCGCCGGGCTGGAAAATCAGCACGGCGGTGCCGTCAAAGCGCCGGGTTTCAGCCAGGTAACGCGCTGCCCCCATCAGCATGGCGGTGTGGCCGTCGTGACCACAGCCGTGCATCAGCCCGGGCGTGCCCGATTTCCAAGTGCATTCGTTGTGTTCGGTCAAGGGCAAGGCGTCCATGTCGGCCCGCAGACCCATCATGCGGCCGGGGTTGCTGGCCGAGCGTCCTTGGCCATGCACCAAGGCCACCACGCCGGTTTTGCCAATGCCGGTGTGGATGCTGTCCACGCCACAAACTTTGAGCATTTCGGCCACGCGGGCCGAGGTGTAGACCTCTTCAAAGCCCAACTCGGGGTGGGCGTGCAGGTCGCGCCTAAAGGCGGTGAGTTCGGGGTGAAACTGGGCAATGCGTGCAAACGCTGCGCCCCGCCCCAACACCGATTGCAAAGAAGCACCCACGCTCAATGTCCTCCGGGCTTGCCCACGCGAAGGCGCGGGTCGACCACAAAATAGAGCAAATCCACAATCAGATTGATGACCACAAAAATCAGCGCGATCAGGCACAGGTAAGCCGCCATCACCGGAATGTCTGCGAACGTCACCGCCTGGATGAACAACAAGCCCATGCCTGGCCACTGGAACACCGTCTCGGTGATGATGGCAAAAGCAATCAAGCCACCCAACTGCAAGCCGGTGATGGTCATCACCGGCACCATGGTGTTTTTGAGTGCGTGACCAAAGTGGATGGCGCGGTTGGACAGACCACGGGCACGGGCAAACTTGATGTAGTCGGTGCGCAGCACCTCCAGCATCTCGGCACGCACCAAGCGCATGATCAGGGTGAGCTGAAAAATTGCCAGCGTCACAGCGGGTAACACGATGTGGTGCCAACCCTTGGCTGTCATCAAACCGCTCGACCACCAACCCATTTGAACCACATCACCCCGGCCAAAGCTGGGGAACCAGCCCAAGATCACGGCAAAAACCAAGATCAACAAAATGCCGATCAGGAACGTGGGCAAGGACACCCCCAGCAGTGATACCGTCATGATGAGTTGACTGGCCCAGGTGCCCCGACGCAAGGCGGCGTAAACCCCCATAGGGATGCCAATGACCAAGGCCAGGGTGGCCGCCACCAGCGCCAGCTCCAGGGTGGCGGGCAGACGCTCGGCGATCAAGCGAGATACCTTGGCACCTTGACGAAGGCTCAGGCCAAACTCGCCTTGCACAGCATTGACCAAAAAGTGGCCAAACTGCACAAAAAAAGGCTGGTCCAAACCCAAATCAGCCCGCAGCATGTCGATCTGCTCTTTGGTGGCGTCTTGCCCCAGCAAGAACACCACCGGATCGCCCACATACTGGAACAACAAGAAGGCGATGAAAGCAACCGTGACCATCACGATCACGGCTTGGATCAGCCGCTGCAAGATGAAAGCGAGCATCAGTTGACCTTGATCAGTGTCCAGTCAAGGCGGTTGTCAGGGCGGTGAATCACCTCGATGTTTTTCTTCATGGCCCAAGGAATGACCTGGTTGTGCAGCGGAATGTGCGCCACAGTGTCGTTTTGCAACTGCAGGCCCTCGGTCAGCAAGCGGTCACGCACCAACAAATCGGTCTCTGTTTTCACGCGGTCCACGATGTAATCCATACGCTGGTTGCTGTAGCGGCCGGCGTTGTAGTTGCCGTCACCGCCCTTGCCCACCGAACGGGTCAGGGACTGCAAGCTGTAGAGCGCGTCGAAGGTCGGCACGCCCCAGCCCAGCATGTAAATGCTGGCTTCGTAGCGCTGGATCATGGGGAAATACGTCACCAGCGGCTGGGTGCGCAGTTTGGCTTTCACACCCACCTTGGCCCACATGGCCGTGATGGCCTGGCAGATTTCTTCGTCGTTGATGTAGCGGTTGTTGGGGCAGGCAAAGTCCACCTCAAAGCCATTGGGGTAACCGGCTTCGGTCAGCAGTTTTTTGGAAGCATCCAATGAATAAGGGAAACGGGTATCCACGGCTTGGGTCCAGCCATTGACCTGGGGCGCCACCAAGGCCCCCGTGTTTTGCGACAGCCCACGCATGGTCACGCGGTGGATGGTCTGGATGTCGATGGCCTGGTACAGCGCCTTGCGCACCTTCACGTCCTTCAGAGGGTTTTTGCCCTTCACGTTGGAGCCCGGCAATTCGTCGCGGTGCTGGTCCATGCCCAAAAAGATGGTGCGGTTTTCAATGCCGTCGATCACCTTCAGGTTGGCGTTGTTGCGCATGCGGCCCAAGTCTTGTGGGCTGGGGTCGAGCACAAAGTCGATCTCACCCGAGAGCAAGGCGGCAGCACGGGTGGCTTCGTTTTTGATGGGGGTGTAGATGATTTCGGTCACGTTGGTGCCGGCATCTGACCAGCCCCACCAGTTGGGGTTTTTCACCAGCACCAAACGCTGGTCAGGCTGCCAGTCTTTGACCATGTAGGGACCGCTGCCCATGGCATTGCGGTGAGCAAAGTTCTCTTCTTTGGTCTTGGCATTTTTGGGCTCCATCGACTTGTTCTTTTCGGCCCAGGCTTTGCTCATGATGCGCAGCTCGGTCAACTGGTTCAAGATCACCGGATTGGGGCCACTCAAGACAATGTCTACCGTGTTGGCATCAACCTTCACAATGCGGCTCATGCCTTGGGTGTAGACGTTGAAGTTGGAAGTTTTAGCGCGGGCACGCTCCAAGGAGAAGACCACATCATCTGCCGTCAGGGCCGATCCATCGCTGAACTTCACGCCTTTGCGCAAGTTGAACCGGTATTGTGTTGGGGACATCTCACGCCAAGAAGTCGCCAGTCGGGGTTCGAGCTTGAATGTTTTGCTGTTGTAGTAAACCAGCGAGTCAAAAATAGCCGCATGCACGCCATTGCCCAAAGCATTGTTTTGCGAATGGATGTCGAGTGTGGGAATGTCGCTGGCACTGGTCCATTTGAAAGGTTTGGCCTGGACCAAACCCGTGGTCAACAAACCCGCTAAAACCAAAGATGCGGTCAAAGCGCTGGGCAGCACATTGGAAGAAATCATCTGTTTCATCAAAACACCTCAGTGAGAAAAAAATTGGTAATTTGAGTATGCAACATTCAGGCCCGATATCAGGGCAGGGAATTCCCCCAAATCCACTGTCGCGCACCGGACTGGTGCGACTCGGGTGCACCCTGCCAGAGCGCTTGGGCTTGTGGAAACTTCGCTGTTGCTGAATTTGTTTTTGTCCTACGCTTTGAGTTCGATCATTTTGAAAGCACCCTCTATGCTCAATCGTCGCCACCTCATTCAAGCTGCCGCCCTTTCTGCCATGCCCATGGGCATGGTGTTGGCGCAAAGCACATTTCCATCCAAGCCTCTGCGCATCGTGGTGCCTTTTGGTGCAGGTGGTGTGGCCGACCTGACGGCACGCGCCGTCGCGCAACAACTGTCTGTCAACCTGGGCCAACCCGTGGTCATCGACAACCGCCCTGGCGCGGGCGGCATCGTGGCGGCCGAACTGGTGGCCAAATCCGACCCCGATGGCCACACCCTGCTGTTGATGTCCAATGGCACAGCCGTCAGTGCTGGCCTGTTCAAGACCTTGCCGTTCAATCCACGCACAGACTTCGCCCCGATCTCTTTGTTGGGTTTGTTTGACATCGCGATCGCTGTGCCCGAATCCTCACCCTACAAAACACTGGCCGAGCTCATCAGCTTTGGCCGTGCCAACCCCGGCCAACTCAACATTGGCACGATCAACATCGGCAGCACCCAACATTTGGCCGCCGAGTTGCTCCGTACTCAAGCCAACCTGATTGCCCAAATCATCCCCTACAACGGCACGCCTGCCGTCATCAATGCATTGCGCGGTGGCCAAGTCGATGTGGTGGTGGAAATTTTGGGCCCCCTCAAGCCTCAGATCAACGCCAAAGCCGTGCGACTGCTGGGCGTGATGGGTGCCAACCGCCCCAAAGACCAGCCCCAAGTGCCCGTCGTGCGCGAGCTGCCGGGCTTGAGCAACTTCAATGTGTCGTCTTGGAACGCCTTGGCCGCACCCGGCAAAACCCCTGCCAACGTGGTCAGCAGACTCAACGCCGAGGTGGTCAAGGTGTTGACAGACCCCGCCATGGTGCAGCGCTTGGCTGGTTTTAATGTGCAAGCGCAATCAAGTTCGTCGGCGCAATTGGCCCAATTGCTGGACTCGGACATCAAGCGCTGGACAGAGGTGATTCAAAAGTCCGGAGTCCCTCAGCAGTGACCTTCTGAACAACAGCTT
>JANQXJ010000022.1 GCA_030729445.1 Limnohabitans sp.
GGCCAGCATTTTTTTGGTGTATTCGCTGCCATCAACGGCCAATAAGATTTTCATGGGGGCTCCTCAATGAGATCAAACAGGCTCCGACTGTACCCAAATCTTTAAGTCGGCTCTTGACGCATGTCATGGTTTTGAAGGCCGTCGATCCCACAAGTCTCGAGAAACGATGGTCGTTTTCACAAACTTTCAATCGCTAATGGGGGAAAGTACTAGTCATACTTTGCAAATAAGTACAGGTTTGAGGTTAATTTGTATAAATACCGAATCAAGACATCTTCACAATTCAATCCACGGTGAGATCTACCGTGTGCCAACAACATCCCCCTTTTAGGAGACAACTGTGAAATTCCGTTTCGCTTCCATCCTCTCAGCCGCCCTGTTCAGCGCAGGTATAGCCCAAGCGGCCACCGAACTTGTCATTGCAACCGTGAATAACGGGCACATGATCGAGATGCAAAAACTTGGCAAAAACTTTGAAGCCGCCAACCCCGACATCAAACTCAAGTGGGTCACCCTAGAAGAAGGCGTGCTGCGCCAACGTGTAACCACCGACATCGCCACCAAGGGCGGCCAGTTCGACGTGATGACGATCGGCATGTACGAAACGCCGATCTGGGGCAAAAAAGGCTGGTTGCAAGAACTCAAAACCGACGCCGCCTACGACGCGGACGATCTGCTGCCCGCCATGCGCAATGGCTTGAGCGTAGACGGCAAGCTGTTTGCCGCACCGTTTTATGGCGAAAGCTCGATGCTCATGTACCGCAAGGACCTGGCCGACAAAGCCGGTGTGCAAGTTCCCGAGCGCCCCACTTGGCCGCAAATCAAGGACTTGGCTGCCAAAATGCACGACCCCAAAAACGGCGTGTACGGCATTTGCCTGCGCGGCAAGCCGGGCTGGGGCGACAACATGGCGTTCTTGACCACCTTGGTCAACACCTTTGGCGGTCAGTGGTTTGACATGAACTGGAAGCCACAGTTGGAGTCCAAGCCCTGGAAGGATGCCATCAACTTTTATGTGGACCTGCTTAAAAACTACGGCCCACCCGGCTCATCTGCCAACAGCTTCAACGAAATCTTGGCCCTGACCAACTCTGGCAAGTGCGGCATGTGGATCGACGCGACCATTGCCGCCTCTTTTGTGAGCGACCCCAAGCAGTCCAAAGTGGCCGACCAGATGGCGTTTGCACAAGCCCCCACCATGAACACCCCCAAAGGGGCAAATTGGCTGTGGGCTTGGGCGTTGGCCATTCCTGCGGGCACCAAAAAGGTGGATGCTGCCCAGAAATTCGTCACTTGGGCCACCTCCAAGGACTACATTCACCTGGTGGGCAAGACCAATGGCTGGGGTGCTGTGCCCACCGGAACCCGAAAGAGCACTTATGCCAACGCCGACTTCCTGAAGGCCGCGCGTTTTGCCAAGGCTGAAAAAATGGCCATCGACTCGGCCAACCCGAACGACTCCACTTTGCCTAAGAGCCCGTATGTCGGCGTGCAGTTCGCGGCCATTCCCGAGTTCCAGGCCATCGGCATTGCTGTGGGTCAGCAAATGAGCGCTGCATTGGCCGGTAAATCCAGTGTGGACGCGGCCCTCAAAGCCAGCCAGATCGCGGCTGACCGTGAAATGAAAAAAGCCGGTTACTACAAGTAAATCAGTATGCTGTCAGTCGGCGGTCGGGTGCTTGACCTGCCCACCGACTGAACCGGCCGCAGGCTTGAGCCCATGTGCTGCTGTGCTTGGTCACAGCGGCACATTTTCCCGGTCTGAAGTGAGATGTTTCCCATGAATCGCCATTTGCCTCAACCGCATGCCCGTCAACCCTCGCGTTGGCTGCCCCGTTTGTTGCTCACGCCCGCCGTCGCCACGCTGTTTTTGTGGATGATCGTGCCGCTGTTGATGAGCATTTATTTCAGCCTCATCCGCTACAACCTGCTGCAGCCCGATGTGACTGGTTTTGCAGGCCTGGACAATTTTGAGTACTTCATCACCGACCCATCGTTTTCGACAGCAGTGCTCAACACCTTGCTGCTGTTGGGCAGCGTGATCGCCATCACCGTGGTGCTGGGTGTAGCGCTGGCTTTACTCATCAATGAACCCTTTGCCGGGCGCGGCCTGGTGCGGGTGCTGTTGATCTCCCCTTTCTTTGTCATGCCCACGGTCAATGCCCTGCTGTGGAAAAACATGATGATGAACCCGATTTACGGCGTGTTGGCGCAGGTCTGGATCTTCTTTGGCCTGACCCCGGTGGACTGGCTGACCGACTGGCCCTTGCTGTCGGTGATCATCATGGTGGCCTGGCAATGGCTGCCGTTTGCCACGCTGATTTTCATGACCGCGCTGCAAAGCATGAATCGCGAGCAGCTCGAAGCCTCGCGCATGGACGGTGCGAACTACGGCCAGCAGCTGCGCTATCTGTACCTGCCGCACCTGGGGCGCTCGGTGGCTGTGGTGGTCATGATTGAGTTGATCTTTTTGCTCAGCGTGTTCGCCGAGATTTACACCACCACCGGGGGTGGCCCAGGCGATGCCAGCACCAACGTGGCGTTTTTGATCTTCAAGCAGGCGTTGCTCAATTTTGATGCGGGTGTGGCCTCGGCCGGTGCGCTGTTTGCGGTGGTGCTGGCCAACATCGCAGCCGTGTTCATGATCCGCATGGTCGGCAAAAACCTCGATAAATGAGTCCGATTGATAAGGCCTTCCGAATGTCCAGAATGTCCACCGTCACCCCCGCGTACCTCTTGCGCACCCTGGCCGCTTGGGGCGTGGCTTTGCTGCTGTTTTTTCCGTTGGGTTGGTTGCTGCTCACGGCGTTCAAGACCGAGTTGCAGGCCATTGCCGTTCCGCCTGAGTTGTTTTTCGCGCCCACGCTGGAGAACTTTCACGAAGTGCAAGAGCGCAGCGACTACCTGCATTACGCCTGGAACTCGGTGGTCACCAGCGTGGTCTCGACTTTGCTGGGCTTGGCCATTGCCGCACCCGCTGCTTATGCCATGGCCTTTCATAAAGGTCGGCACGACAAGGACATCCTGATGTGGATGCTCTCGACCAAGATGATGCCCGCCGTGGGTGCGCTGGTGCCGGTGTATGTGCTGGCGCAAAAAAGCCAGCTGCTCGACACCCAGCTGGCGCTGATCATTGTGTTCACGCTCAGCAATTTGCCCATCATGGTGTGGATGCTGTATTCGCACTTCAAGGACATACCGCACGAGATCCTGGAGGCCGCCCGCATGGACGGTGCCACGCTCTGGCAAGAGCTGCGCTTGGTGCTGCTGCCGCTGGCCATGGGGGGTTTGGCGTCCACAGGCTTGCTGTGCCTGGTGCTCAGCTGGAACGAAGCCTTTTGGTCGCTCAACCTCACAGCAGCCCAGGGCGGCACTCTGGCCACCTTGATCGCCAGCTATTCCAGCCCCGAAGGCCTGTTTTGGGCCAAGTTGTCGGCGGCCTCGCTCATGGCCATTGCGCCCATCGTCATCTTCGGCTGGTTCAGCCAAAAACAACTGGTGCAAGGCCTGACCTTCGGCGCCGTCAAGTAAACATTCATTGCGATCACACACCATGGCTTACCTTCAACTTCAGGGCATCGAAAAATTTTTTGGCGAGCACCGCGCCATCAAAGGCATCGACCTGGCCATCGAGCCGGGCGAGTTCATTGTCTTTGTCGGGCCTTCTGGCTGCGGCAAGTCCACGCTGCTGCGGCTGATCGCCGGGCTGGAGCACATCGACGGGGGTCAGTTGAGCCTGGAAGGCCGCGACATCACGCACCTGCCGTCCAGCCAACGCGACCTGGCCATGGTCTTTCAGAGTTATGCGCTGTACCCGCACATGAGTGTGTTCGAAAACATGAGCTTTGCGCTCAAGCTGGCCAAGGTGGCCACCAACGTGATTCAGGACAAGGTGGCACGGGCTGCCGATATCCTGAACCTCACGCCGTATTTGAACCGCACACCCAAGGAACTGTCGGGCGGACAGCGCCAGCGCGTGGCGATTGGCCGCGCGATTGTGCGTGCGCCCAAGGTGTTCTTGTTTGACGAGCCGCTGTCCAACCTGGACGCCGCATTGCGCGGGCAGACCCGGGTCGAGATCGCCAAGCTGCACCGTGACCTGGGGGCCACCACCATTTATGTGACGCACGACCAAGTGGAGGCCATGACCCTGGCCGACCGCGTGGTGGTGTTGCGCGATGGCCAAATCGAGCAAGTAGGTACGCCGCTGGAGCTGTACGACCACCCGGCCAACCAGTTTGTGGCGCAGTTCATTGGCACGCCGCAAATGAACGTGGTGCCGCTGGAAAAACTGCCTGCCGTTGTGCAGCAGCAGGCACCCGTCGGGGCGGTGGGCGGCGCCATCGGCTTGCGCCCTGAAAACGTGTTGCTGCGCCAAGGCGGGCAAGGCGCTATCGCTGGCCAGGTGGACTTGGTGGAAGCGCTGGGGGCCGAAACCCTGGTCTACGTCAGCACGCCCGAAGGCGCCACGCTGGTGGCCCGCCTGAGCGAGCGCACAACCTTGACGGCGGGCAGTCACGTCACCCTGGATATGACCACCGAGCACGCCCACTGGTTTGACCCCAGCGGCCGCGTGGTGCGCCCCGCCAACAGTGCCACCGCCGCCTGCGTCCGACCTGCGCTGTGATCCTTTTCAAGACAGACCCCACCATGAACAACGCACATCCTTTGAGCGGCCAGGTGGCCGCCGTCACTGGCGCGGCATCGGGCATAGGTTTCGCCAGCGCACAGGCCATGCTGGAAGCGGGCGCGACCGTCGTGCTGGTGGACCGCGACAGCAAAGCCCTGCACAAAGCCTGCGCCACATTGGGCGCCAAAGCCCTGTCCCTGGTGCTCGACCTGCTGGACCCGGTGCAATGCGCAGCCATGCCCGAGCGCATCCTGGCGCTGGCTGGACGACTCGACATCTTCCATGCCAACGCGGGCCTGTATGTGGGTGGCGACCTGGTCGACGCGCAAGATGACGCCATTGACCGGATGCTCAACCTCAACGTCAATGTGGTGATGAAAAACGTGCGTGGCGTGCTGCCGCACATGATCACGCGCGGCGCTGGAGACATCATCGTCACCAGCTCGCTGGCCGCGCATTTCCCCACGCCTTGGGAGCCGGTCTATGCGTCCAGCAAATGGGCCATTGACTGCTTTGTGCAGACCACGCGCCGTCAGGTGTTTAAGCACGGTATCCGGGTCGGTGCCATCTCGCCGGGGCCGGTCATCACTTCGCTCTTGGCCGATTGGCCTGCCGACAAACTGGCCGAAGCCAAGGCCAATGGCAGCTTGCTCGAAGCGTCTGAAGTGGCGCAAGTCGTGCTGTTCATGCTCACGCGCCCACGCGGCATGACGATCCGCGATGTGGTCATGTTGCCGACGAATTTTGACCTTTGAGTTTGTTGGCGTCCGTTCACTCACGTCCAAAAACACTTCTTCCTTTTTGACCATGAACACCATCTTGCACTTGGGCTTGGGCTCTTTCCACCGAGCACACCAGGCCGTCTATGTACACCAGCTGCGCCAGTTGGGTGACCTGAGCTGGGGCATCGCTGCAGGCAACTTGCGTCCCGACATGCCCGACACCATCGCGGCCTTGCAAGCGCAAGGCGGGGCCTACATGCTCGAGACCGTGACGCCCCAGAGTGAAAAAACCTACACCCGCATCACGTCCATCCAGCGAGTGATTCCTTACCAAGACGACTTGGCCCCTTTGGTGGCCGTGGGGGCCGATGCGGCCACCCGCATCATCAGCTTTACCGTGACTGAAGCAGGTTACTACCTGGACGCTAACAACCAGCTCGACTGGGCCAGCTTTGCGGATTTGCGGGCCGATCTGGCCGCAGTAAGGTCAGGTCAGGTGGGTCATACCATTTACGGCGCACTCGTCAGCCTCTTGCGTGCGCGCATGCAGACGGGCAGTGGTCCGGTTACGCTGATGAACTGCGACAACCTGCGCCATAACGGCGAGCGCTCGTGCAGTGGCTTGTTGCAGTTCATCGAAGCGCTGGGCGACAGCGACTTGCTGCAATGGGTGCAGGACAACACCACCAGCCCCAAAGCCATGGTTGACCGCATCACGCCCCGGCCAACGTCCGATGTGGCTGCTCGCGTTAAGGCCGTCACCGGCCAAGACGACCCGGCGGCCCTGATGGCCGAGAGCTTCATCCAGTGGGTGATCGAAGACTGCTTCATCGCCGGTCGCCCCGCGTGGGAGCGAGTCGGCGTTGAAATGGTCGATTCGGTGGATGCATATGAAGAAGCCAAGATCCGATTGCTCAACGCCACGCACAGCTGCATCGCCTGGGCGGGAACGCTGGTGGGTTATCAATATATCCACGAAGGCACACAGGATGCGGTGATTCGTCGCATGGCCTACGACTACGTGACAGACGACGTGATCCCGGTGCTGGACACGCCCGAAAAGCCCTGCCCACTGAACCTACCGCAATACCGCGATGTGGTGCTTGACCGCTTTGGGAACCCTGCCATTTGCGACACCAACCAGCGCGTGGCCATGGACGGCTTTTCCAAGATGCCGGGTTTCATCGCCCCCACCATCCGCGAACGTCTGGCTCGTGGCGAAAGCATCGCCAGCGTGGCCATGCTGCCGGCGCTGTTTCTGGCCTATTTGCAGCGCTGGCATGTCGGGCAGATTCCCTACACCTACCAAGACCAGGCCATGCAGCCCGAGGTGGCGCACGCGATGTGCGGCGCGGCCGATCCGGTGGCGGTTTTTTGCGCCAACACCAGCCTGTGGGGCGAACTGGCCGAAGACGTCCGTCTGGTGGACGCGGTGCGCCGTGCCCACGAGCGGGTGGGGCGCTTTGTCAGCGATCACACAAGTGCGTCTGCTGTGCCAAACTGACGGGCCATTCAACCTCTCTTGAGCAGTGCCATGACCGTCCGAACCCGTACCGTGCCCCGCCAGATCAAGCCCGAGCTGGAGCATGAACTGGTCCGCTCGCCCAATATGGGCTACGAGTCGTCCACCGATGTGGGCTTTGTGCGCTGTCTGGCGCACGGTTTTCCCACCCCGCTGGCGCGCTGGCACTACCACGACGAATACGAGCTGCACCTGATCACGGCCACCTCAGGCAAGGTGTTTGTGGGCGACTGGATTGGGCCTTTTCAGCCTGGCCAACTGGTGCTCACAGGCCCGCGTCTGCCGCACAACTGGGTGACCATGGATTTGCCCGAGGGGGGTGTGGCCGAGCGCGATCTGGTAATCCAGTTCACCCACGACCCGCTGGTACAGGCCAGCCAGACGATCCCTGAGCTGGCCGAGCTATTGCCCTTGTTGGAGCGGGCGCGCCACGGCATCGAGTTTTTTGGCATGTCCGAAATCGCCCATGCGCACTGGCACAAGGTCAAGCGCTCGCATGGCTTGCGCCGGTTTACTGCATTTTGTGATTTTTTGGCAGACTTGGCTGAGTGCAACGATTACCGGTTGCTCTCCAGTGCCCAGTTGCAGAGCGACGACGACGATAACTCGTTGGATCGCATCAACGATGTGGTCAATAGGATCACTGAACAGTTAGCCGATCTCCATTCGGCCTCCGCCTGGGCAGCCGAGCTGGGCATGAGCGAGAGCCGCTTCAGCCGGTTTTTTCGCAAGGCCACTGGCAACACTTTCACTGATTTTGTGAACCGGGTGCGCATCAGCCGCGCCTGCCAGCTCTTGATGGACACCGATCAGCAGATCACCCACATTTGCTACGAAGTGGGCTTCAACAGTGTGGCCAATTTCAACCGTCGTTTTTTGGAAATCAAGGGCATGAAGCCTTCGGATTTCCGGCGGCAGTCGCTGACCCGCTTTCGCGGGGCGCATTGACCTCTCCTGAAAGTATCTGGCATGTTTCTCGGCCTTGACCTGGGCACCTCCGAACTCAAAGCGCTGCTGCTGAATGACCAGCACTATGTGTTGGCCACGGCACGGGCAGCGCTCACTGTGCAGCGCCCGCAAGCGCTTTGGTCCGAACAAGACCCGGCCAGTTGGTCGCAGGCTTTGCAGCAGGTCATGGACAGCTTGCAGCGCAGCCACCCCCAGGCGCTGGCGCAGTTGCAGGGGGTGGGGCTGTCCGGGCAAATGCACGGCGCGGTCTTGATGGACACACAAGGCGATGTGCTGCGCCCGGCCATTTTGTGGAACGACGGGCGCAGCGGCGCGCAGTGCGAACAGCTCACGGCGCAGGTGCCCGATCTGGCTCGCATCACTGGCAACCTGGCCATGCCGGGCTTCACCGCGCCCAAGCTTTTGTGGGTGCGCGAACATGAACCTGAGTTGTTTGCCCGCACGCGCCGCGTGTTGCTGCCCAAAGACTGGCTGCGCTGGCAACTCACGGGCGAGGCGGTGAGCGAGATGTCGGATGCGGCAGGTACGCTTTGGCTGGACACTGGCATGCGGGACTGGTCGGACACCCTGCTGGCGGCCTGTGGGTTGGACCGCAGCCACATGCCGCGCTTGGTTGAGGGTAGTGAGGTGTCGGCTTTTTTGAAGCCCGAGCTGTGCCGTCGCTGGGGCTTGCCAGAGCGGGTGCCGGTGGCCGGTGGAGCGGGAGATAACGCGGCCAGTGCGGTGGGCATGGGTCTGGTTAGGCCCGGTCAGGGCTTTGTATCGCTGGGCACCTCGGGTGTGGTGTTTGTCAGCGATGCCCGCTTTGCGCCCAACCCGGCGCAGGGTCTACACGCGTTTTGCCATGCTCTGCCGGGCCGATGGCACCAGATGTCGGTCATGCTGAGCGCGGCCAGTGCTGTGACCTGGGCGGCCAAGCAACTGGCGTTTGACGACGAAGCCAGCTTGTTGGCCGCTGCAGCGAAGCTGCCTGAAGCACAGCGGCGCACAGCCCCCTTGTTTTTGCCTTACCTTAGCGGCGAGCGCACCCCGCACAATCAGCCGCTGGCCACAGCCTGCTGGTTTGGCATAAGTGCCGGGCACGGGCGTGAGGCACTGGCCTATTCAGTGGCCGAAGGCGTAGCCTTTGGTTTACGCGATGGCTTACAGACGGTGGGCCAGTCCGAGCCCGCTCTGCAAAGCTTGTCGCTGGTGGGTGGTGGTGCACGCGATGCGTGGTGGGCACAGTTACTGGCGCATGTGCTGGGCTTGCCGTTGACCTTGCACGAAGGCGCTGAAACTGGTGCGGCACTGGGTGCGGCACGCTTGGCATGGTTGGCGTGTGGTGGCGAACTGGATCAGGTTTGCACCATCCCGCCCGTGAGCCTCCGTTTTGATCCCGATGCAGCGCAGCACGCGGCGCTGTCATTGCGTCACGTGCGTTTCCAAGCTTTGTACAGTTCGATCTCCCCGCTCTTTTAAGCACAAAGCCTAGCACTGATTTGTAGCCCTGTTGGCTGGTGTTGCACTGAAGCCTCGATTTGCCCGTGCGCTCTGTGAGTCGTTGACTTCAAACCTTACAAAATTCAGCGCCCAGCTTGATTACCTGCTGTGCTTTGAAATCCATTTGCTCGTTCTTGCGCGCATAACCCAGCGGGTTGGCCACCACGCGGCAGCCGTTTTGGGTGTAGTCACTCG
>JANQXJ010000023.1 GCA_030729445.1 Limnohabitans sp.
GCGGCCAGGCCGCCATACAAGGGGCCCAGGTACAGACTGGCTGCCACGCGGCTGGCGCCCAAGACTTTTTGGCTAAAGCCATAAGCCCAATAGGCACCAATGCCCGGCAACAAGCCCGCAGCCACCACCAGCACCGTGGCCTGCAGGCTCCAGGCTGGGCGATCGGCCTGCCAGTACTCCCAGATGCTGAAGGGCAGCAAGACCACCACACCCCCCATACAAATGGCAGCCAGGCGGGCTGTTGATCCCAAAGGCGTGGGCCACTTTTTTTGCAGCAAGGCAAATCCAGCCCAAGACACCATGGCCATCACAATCCAGCCGTCGCCCGCCACCCATTGCACTTGGCCCAGCGACAACCATTGGCCTTTGACCACCACATGGAACACCCCCGCCATGGCGATGAGCACACCCAGGCCTTGCCGCCACGAAAACCGTTCACCCAGCCACAACACGGCACCCAGCGCGATCAACACGGGTGAGGCTGAATAAATCAGGGCGATGTTCATGGCCGATGTGGTTTGTGCGCCTTCGTAGACCCAGGCCCCACAAATGAGCATGCCCAAAGTGCCCAATGCCAGGTAACGCCAGCCATGTTGCAGCGTGCTGCGACGTTCGCGCCAAAGCTCGCTGCGTGCAAAGAAAGCCAAGATCAAACCGGCCAAGGCCCAACGGCCCAAGGCCAGCGTATGGGGCTCAATGATGCCGGGCGCTGACCGGGCCACGATGTAATTAACAGACCAAAGTGCAGGGGTGACCCACATCAGCCAAGAGGCAACGCGGTAGCGGGATTCAGGGGTTTGAAGCATGGACATGGGCGTCATTGTGCCGACAAGAAAAAACCGCCCCGGTTTGTGGCCGGGGCGGTTGCAAGGCAGAGCGCCGTTTGGGCGCTTGACCTGAATGGATTTAAGCCAGACGCTTTTCCAGCCCAGCCTTGGTGTCCAGCAGGGCCTGGGGCAGGTGATAGCTCAGTTGCGCAAAGTGCTCGTCGTGCAGCTTGAACTCGGCTTGCCAGGCGGCTTTGTCGATGCTGGTCACGGCCTTGAACTGGTCCGCGTTGAATGCAATACCGTTCCAGTTGATTTCTGAATAGGTTGGGGCGACACCAAACATGGTCTCTTCTCCCTGAGCCTTACCTTCCAGGCGGTCAATCATCCACTTGAGCACGCGCATGTTGTCGCCGTAGCCGGGCCAGACAAACGAGCCGTCTTCGCCCTTACGGAACCAGTTCACGCAGTACATGGCGGGCAACTTGTGGCCAGCGGCTTGCGCCTTAGCACCAGTGTCGAGCCAGTGCTGGAAGTAGTCGCTCATGTTGTAGCCGCAGAAAGGCAGCATCGCGAACGGGTCGCGGCGCACCACGCCTTGTGCGCCAAAGGCGGCCGCGGTGGTCTCAGAGCCCATGGTCGCGGCCATGTACACGCCCTCCTGCCAGCTGCGCGCTTCGGTGACCAAAGGCACGGTGGTCGAGCGGCGGCCACCGAACATGAAGGCGTCGATCGGCACGCCCGCAGCGTCGTCCCAAGCGGGGTCGAGTGCGGGGTTGTTGGTCGCGGCCACGGTGAAGCGGGCGTTGGGGTGCGCGGCTTTGGCGCCGGTTTCCTTGGCAATCTGGGGTGTCCAGTCCTTGCCTTGCCAGTCGATCAGGTGATCGGGCAGTTTGCCGGTGTCTTTTTCCATGCCTTCCCACCACACGTCGCCGTCGTCTGTCAGGGCCACGTTGGTGAAGATCACGTCCTTGTGCAGGCTCAACATGCAGTTGGGGTTGGTCTTCATGTTGGTGCCGGGGGCCACGCCAAAGTAACCGGCTTCGGGGTTGATGGCGTACATCTTGCCGTCGGTGTGCGGCTTGACCCAGGCGATGTCGTCACCGATGGTGGTGACTTTCCAGCCGTCAAACGCAGCGGGTGGCACCAGCATCGAGAAGTTGGTTTTGCCGCAAGCGCTGGGGAATGCCGCAGCCACGTGGTACTTTTTGCCTTCGGGGTTGGTCACCCCCAAAATCAGCATGTGCTCGGCCAACCAGCCCTGCTCGCGGCCCATGTTGGACGCGATGCGCAGCGCAAAGCACTTCTTGCCCAGCAGCGCGTTGCCGCCGTAGCCCGAACCATAAGACCAGATCTCGCGGGTCTCAGGGTAATGCACGATGTATTTGGTGGTCGGGTTGCAGGGCCAGCTGGTGGTGTCTTTTTCGCCCGCAGCCAAAGGTGCGCCCACGGTGTGCATGCAAGGCACGAACTCGCCGTCGGTGCCCAGCACGTCGAACACGGCCTTGCCCATGCGGGTCATGATTTTCTGGTTGACGGCAACATAAGCGCTGTCGGTCAGCTCGATGCCGATGTGGCTGATGTGCGAACCCAGAGGGCCCATCGAGAAAGGCACCACGTACATGGTGCGGCCGGCCATGCAGCCGTCAAACAGCGGGTTCAGGGTGGCGCGCATTTGCGCGGGTTCCATCCAGTTGTTGGTCGGGCCTGCGTCTTCTTTTTTGGCCGAGCAGATGTAGGTGCGGTCTTCCACGCGGGCCACGTCTGAAGGGTCGGAGCAAGCCAAGTAAGAGTTGGCGCGCTTGGCAGGGTTGAGCTTTTTGAAGGTGCCAGCTGCCACCAGTTCGGCGCACAGGCGGTCGTATTCTTCTTGCGAACCGTCACACCAGTAAATGGTGGCTGGCTTGCACAAGGCGGCCATTTCGGCGACCCAGGCAATCAGCTTGGCGTTTTTGACGTAAGTGGGCGTATTGAGGGCCAGGCCCTGCATCACGGGTGAGTTCATGGGGAGTGCTCCAAGTTTAAAAATCGTTTTTTCAAAACCTCTGCGCAGGGGCTTTGAAAAAACGGCTGTTGGGCTGAGATACTGAGGGGGGTGGGCACTTGAAAACAGCGACCGTAACCATGCGGTAACCAGCGGGCCTCGATTTTAGGGAGACTGCCTGTTTCGTGCCTGTCAGTTGGGCTGAAAACCCCTTTAAAACTATGCAAAAAAAACATGACATTATGCGAGATGCTGTGTGTCCAGGTTTTCTGGCCCAGAGGCGTTTGTGCTTGAAGGCGGTATTGGCTGCGTCATGGGCCGGGCCTTGGCTGGCCCATGCACAAAGCCCAACACGGGTCAAGATTGCCGCAGCCAGCAACCTGAAGTTTGTACTTGCTGACTTGACGAGCCAATACAGGCAACAAACTGGGATTCAGGTCGATGTGAATTTGGGCGCATCTGGCAACTTGGCGCGGCAAATTTTGCAGGGCTTGCCGGTCGAGCAATTCATCTCGGCCGACGAGGCTTGGGTGGCCGAACTGGCCAAAGCCGGTCGCACGGTCGATGCGGGTCAGCGCTACGCCACGGGTCGCTTGGCGCTGATCGTGCCTAAAAATTCAGCACTGCCGCTGGCCCAAGGCTTGGCGGCGGTGGTCCGCGCCATGAAGGGGGGCGACAAATTCGCCATCGCCAACCCAGCGCTCGCCCCGTATGGTGTGGCGGCCGTTGAGGCTATGCAGCGTGCAGGTGTCGGGCCGCTGCCTGCAGGCCAGAAAGTGCTGGGCGACAACATCGGCCAGGCCACCCAGTTTGTGGCCACGGGCGCGGCGCAAGCGGGCATCACCGCGCTGGCGCTGGCGCAGGCCCCCGAGATCGCCAGCAGCTTGAAGGTCTTGCCGCTGACCGCCGACTTGCACGCCCCCTTGCACCAGCGCATGGTGCTGCTCAAGGGCGCGGGTGCGGCGGCGGCAAACTGGCATCGGTTTTTGCTCAGCCCACCAGCACAAGCGGTGTTTGTGCGGCACGGTTACGCCTTGCCGCAATAATTAAGCCCAACACCCAGCACTTCCATTCGCCTGCAAACCCCACCCCATGGATTGGTCCGCACTTCACGTTTCGCTCACTTTGGCGGTTTTGACCACACTGGCGCTGTTGCCCGTGGGCTTGGCCTTGGCACGCTGGCTGGCCGTGACCGCCTGGGCCGGGCGGCCGGTGGTCGAGGCTTTGCTGCTGTTGCCCTTGCTGCTGCCGCCCACGGTGATTGGCTTTTACTTTTTGGTGGCCTTTGGCCAGGGCAGCGCTTTGGGCGCGTGGCTGGCGGCCTCGGGCGTTCGTCTGGTGTTCACGCTCGAAGGCTTGCTGCTGGTGAGTGTGCTGGTCAACTTGCCCTTCATGGTGCAGCCGATTCAGCGCGCATTTGCGGCGGTGCCGCACAGCCTGCGCGAGGCGGCTTGGGTCTCGGGTTTGTCCACTTGGCAGACTTTTTGGCGCATCGAGTTGCCGCTGGCCTGGCCCGGTTTGCTGGCCGGTATGGCGCTCACAGTGGCGCACACGCTGGGTGAGTTTGGCGTCGTGCTCATGGTGGGCGGCAACATCGAGGGCGAAACCCGCACCCTGTCGGTGTCGCTCTACGACAAGGTGCAAGGCATGGATTTGCAGTCGGCCCATGTGATGGCGATGGCGCTGGTGGGCGTGTCGCTGCTGGCGTTGAGCCTGGTGCTGGCCTTTGACCGGGTGGGCCAGCGTGGCCGCGCCTTGCAGGAGCGCTGATGACCGGCTTACAAGTGCAATTGCGCTCGGCCAGCCCCATTCGGCTGGAGGCCGAGTTTGACTGTGGCGCGGGCGAGTTGGTGGCACTGGTTGGCCCATCGGGCAGCGGCAAAACCAGCATGCTGCGCGCCATTGCCGGGCTGTGGACGCCCGCCGATGTGCAAGGCCACATTCGGGTGGAAGGCCAGGCTTGGCTGGACACGGCGGCGGGTGTGCAGCTCAGCCCGCAAGAGCGCCGCGCCGGCCTCGTGTTCCAGCATTACGCGCTGTTTCCGCACATGACGGCGCAGGCCAATGTGGCGCTGGCCGCAGGGCCGGGCTGGTCGGGTGCCGATGTACAGACATTGCTGGCGCGGTTGGGGCTGGCAACGCTCAGCCACCGCAGGCCCTCGCAACTGTCTGGCGGTCAGCAGCAGCGCGTCGCACTGGCGCGGGCGCTGGTACGGGTCATGCCGACACCCTCTTTGTCCTCAGCCCCTGCCCAATTGCCTGGCGTCTTGCTGCTGGACGAGCCCTTTTCTGCGGTGGACGCGCCCACGCGCCAGACGCTGTACCGCGAGCTGGCCGCTTTGCGCCAAAAGGTGTCGGTGCCCATGGTGCTGGTCACGCATGACCTGGCCGAGGCCCGCCGCCTGGCCGACCGGGTGGTGATTGTGGACGCAGGCCAGACCCTGCAAACGGGCGAGCCCGCCCGCGTGTTTGCCAGTCCGCGCAACGCCCGGGTGGCCGAACTGGTAGGCATTCAAAACCACTTTGAAGGGCGCTTTGTGAAGGGTGAGGACGGTTGGGGGCGCTTGTGCTGGACGGATGCCTCTCAGCCCGAAGCTGGACTGGCCCTGACGGTGTTCGACAAAAACAAAATCGACGACGGCACCCGCGTGACCTGGGTGCTGAACGGTGAACAGGTGGACGTGATGGCCGACGGCCAGCAGCCCAGTCTGGCAGAGCCTGGCCACACCCGTTTGCGCTGCCAGTTGTTGGAGGTCTTGTCGCTGGGCGAAATCAGCCTGTGCACGCTCCGGCCCGAAGCCCTGCCCAGCCAAACCATCACCCTCAACCTGACCAGCCGACTGCTGCGGCGTCTGCAAGTGGGCGCTGGCGCATGGGTTCAGCTGCTGATTGCGCCGGCGGCGCTGCACATCATGCCGGTGCGGACAAAATAAAACCCGCAAAGCAAGGGCTGTTGCGGGTTGGGCGGGTGCAGCCTAGCGGCGCACCGGGGGCGGCAAAGCCTCAAGCCATGAACACGGCGATGAAGGCCAGCAGGAAAATCAGCACGGCACCAGCGGCCGGAATGATCACGGGAATGTGCTTGACCACGTTTTCAACGGGATCGTCGGATGTGTGAGAGTCGTTGTGAGCAGACATGGTGTACCCCGAAAGAAGAATGGCCGTATTGTAGCCAAGCTCAGCTGGCGGGGCGCTGACAACCCGACTCACATCAGGGCATAGGTGGTGCTGGCCCGAAAAACACTCTTGCCGTCGTCGGCGCCGGTCAAGTCGATCTCGCCAAAGGCCATGGCCTTGCCCGCCCGCAGCACCCGTGCGGTGACCAAGGCGTCTTGCTCGGACAGAGGCTTCATGAAGCTGCTCGACAGCTGCACCGTGCTGCAGGGGCGAAACTGCCCAAAGTGGTTGATCAGCGCCAGAACCATGGCCGTGTCGGCTGCGGCCATCATGGCCTGCCCACACAACATGCCGCCCACCCGAGAGAGCTGATCGCTTTGCGGCAGGCGCAGGGTCACGCTGTCCGCATCAAAGCGTTCGACTTTCAGATTCAGCGCCTGCACCCAGGGGGCAAACAGGTCGGATAAAGATTGCTGCAGGGATTCGGTGGTGGTGCTCATGGCCACAGTTTAAACAGCGCAAAACGCCACCCTGAGCTGAGCCCCGGCAGCCCTTTGCCGTCTCTATACTGAAGGCATGACTTCCTCCATCCTTGTTTTGGGCGCTGGCATGGTCGGCACCTGCACCGCCTTGCATTTGCAGCAACGTGGCTTCGAGGTCACGCTGGTGGACCGGCGTGCGCCCGGCCAAGAAACCTCGTTTGGGAACGCGGGCCTGATTCAGAGCGAGGCGGTCGAGCCCTATGCCTTTCCGCGAGAGCCGGGCTTCTTGTTGAACGTGACCCTGGGCCGCGGCGCTGAGGTGAATTGGCACGCGCGAGGCCTGTGGCAGATGGCGGGTTCGCTGCTGCGCTACCTGCACCACTCACACCCCAAGCGGCATGCGCAAGCCACCGAGGCTTACAGCCGCCTGATCGCCCACGCCACTGACGAGCACGACCTGTTCATCACCGCTGCGGGTGCGCAGGATCTGGTCACGCGTGAAGGCTTTCGGTTTGTGTTCCGCTCGGCCAAGGCTTTGGACGAGGCGGCGCAGCGTGCCGAAGATTTGCACACCCGTTTTGGTGTGCGCTCTGAGGTCGAAAACACCGCCCAGCTGGCCCAGGCTGAACCCGCTTTGCGCGCCTCTTTGGCTGGGGCAGTGCATTGGCTCGACCCTTGGGCGGTGAGCAACCCCGGTGTATTGGTGCAGCGTTATGCCGACTTGTTTGTGGCCCGAGGTGGCCGTGTCCTGACGGGCGACGCCGCCAGCTTGCAGGCCCAAGGCGTGGGCTGGTCGGTGATGACCACCGAAGGCCGTGTGGACGCCGAGCAGGTGGTGCTGGCGCTGGGCCCTTGGGCCGATGGCCTGATCCGCACGCTGGGTTACCGTTTCCCCTTGTTCATCAAACGCGGTTACCACCAGCATTACCGATCACCTGCTCAGTTGCGTCAACCGGTGCTTGATGCCGAACGCGGCTATGTGCTGGCCCCTATGCAGCGCGGCCTGCGCTTGACCACGGGCGCTGAATTTGCCCCCATCGATGCCCCGCCCACGCCCGTGCAACTGGCCAAAGCCGAAGTGCTGGCGCGTGAGTTGGTGGCGCTGGGCGAGGCTTTGCCCGAGCCGCCCTGGTTGGGCGCACGCCCCTGCACGGCCGACATGTTGCCGGTGATGGGACCCGCACCGCGCCACAAAGGCTTGTGGTTCAACTTCGGCCATGCGCACCAAGGCTTCACGTTGGGGCCGGTGGCAGGCAGGTTGCTGGCCGAGATGGTCGAGGGTCGGCAGGCGTGGATCGACCCGCTGCCTTACGCCCCTGCACGATTCATGTGAATGCTGCGCTTCACGTTGGAATCCACGGGCTCTTCTGGCCGCTCAAAGCACCCGGTAAAAACTCAGATACACCCCGTCGGGTGCACGTCGCCCACTGCCAATGAATTGGCTCTCGCTGAGCCAGGCCCATTGCGGCGCGGTCGCTTCCAGCTTGGGTTGGCAGCGGAAATAGATTTCGTCGGGGTTGACCGGCTGGCCATTCATGATGCGTTGCGAGTTTTCGAGCGAGGCCACGCGCAAGGCGGTGTTTTGCACAAACACACGGCTGCCGTCGTCGAGCTCGATGACGTAACGGGCGTCCAGGTGCGCTTGTGTGCCGCCCCCCAAAATCAGCTGAAAGTCGGCACCCCCTGCCATCACTTTGCCGTTCAAACGCGGGCCTGTCACGGTGCCGCCCGTGATCGGAATCATGCGGCGCAAACCCGCAGGGGTGTGGCCGACTTCCACGGGGGGCGCGATGGTCACGGCCAGGTCGCAAACGTGCTCAAGTGCGGGAGGGGGCAAGGTCATGGCAGATCTTCCAAACAAGGGGAATGCGCAGTTTAAGGCGCAGCGCTTAGCAGGCTGTCACGTTGGATCGGTTGGATTTTTCGTGCTGCCCATCCAGGCCGTCAGGGACGAGCGCATCGCTTCTTCGACCGACATGTCCAGCACCTGCACCCATTCGCGCGGCACAAACACGGTGTAGCCGCCGATCATGTAGCCCATGGGCAGGTAGACCGCTACGTTTTGGCGGGTCTGCGCATCCAGCGGCAGGTCGCTCAGGTTCTGGCGCGTGACCAGACCGATGATGGACAGCTCGCTGTCTGGCTTTTTCAAAAGCACCACCTGCTGCGCATCGCGCTCGTGCGGTGCAAAGTAATCGGCAAAACTTTTGAGCGAGGAATAAATGCTTTTGACCAGCGGCAAATTGGTGAAGGGCAGCTCCACCCAGCTGAGCATGCGTGTCATGAAGGGCTGCGAGACCAGAAACCCCAGCACCAAAATCAAGACTGTGCCCAGCACGATGCCCAGGCCCGGCAGGTAGAAGTCACCCGTGAACGGACGCAACACTTGCATGGCCAAGCCCTCAACCCAGATGACAAACAGGTAGAGCACATAAACGGTCAAACCGACAGGCAAAAAGCTGATCAGACCGCGAAAAAAATAGGCGTAAAGGCGTTTCATGCGCCCGATTGTGACCGTGCGGCAAAGGGCCGGGAGGGACAGGGAAAAGTACAAAGCAGGGCCGGTCTACCGAAGTCGCTGCGGAGCCCCTGAAAAACATGTAACAGTGCCTTGACCCCCACCGCACGGCGGGCGTAAAGTGGTATCGCTGACATCGGGAAACCGATCGAAGCATCCTCTGGGGTGCATACATGCACCCCGCCCATCAGAACGATGAAGCTTCTTTTGGGCAACCCCTGGGACGATCCTCTCGTGACGCCCCATCGGCCCGACCAGTTCGCTGGTCGGGCTTGTCATTTGTGGGCCCGTCCTGGCTTCAGTCCAGACTCAAACCAATCTTGCGCGACACGGCGCCCCATTTGGCAAAGTCCTTGGCCACTTTGGCGACCGCCTGCTCGGGCGTGCTGCCAATCACGATCTGGTCGGATGCCTTGAGGCGCTCGGTGGCTTCTGGGGTGCGCAGCGCGTCGACCACGGCTTGGCGGAATTTGGCCACGATGTCATCGGGCACTTGTTTGGGGGCGATCAAGATCAGGCTGAAATCGGCCTCGTAGCCTTTCACCCCGGCCTCATCAATGGTGGGCACATCGGGCAAAGAGGGCGAGCGTGCTTGGCCCGACACTGCCAGCGCCATCAACTTGCCCGC
>JANQXJ010000024.1 GCA_030729445.1 Limnohabitans sp.
TGCTGTCACGGCCGCACCTTCAAGCACACTGCCCGACGAGGTGGGCGCGAGGTTGCCAAAATAAGCCAAGGCCAATGTGCACACAAAGAACACTGCCGCCAAAACCGCCGTGGTGCGCGACATGAAGTTCGCACTGCCCGTGGCACCAAACAAGCTGCCCGAACCACCGCTGCCAAAGGCGGCACCCATGTCCGCACCTTTGCCGTGCTGGATCAGGATCAAGCCAATCATGGCCAGCGCCGACAACATCTGCACCACCAAAATCAAGGTCAACATCACGCTCATCTGAATACTCCGAAAATTTTAAAACAGGGTTTGAAAGCTCAGCGCGAAGCGGCCTTCAACATCGATAAAAAGTCTGGCGCCTTGAGCGACGCACCGCCGATCAGGCCGCCGTCCACATCGGGCTGCGCCAGCAAAGAAGCAGCGTTCGCCGCATTCATGCTGCCGCCGTACAAGATCGACACACGATCGGGCTGCGCTGTGGCAGCCTGCAGCTGGGCACGCAATACCGAGTGCACCGCTTGGGCCTGCTCAGGGGTGGCCGTTAATCCGGTGCCGATGGCCCAAATGGGTTCATAAGCCACCACGATTTCGCTGATGCAATGGCCGTTGGCGTGGATCACCGCGGCCAGCTGCCGCTTGACCACAGCTTCGGTCTGACCCGCCTCGCGCTCGGCCAAGCTCTCGCCCACACACACGATGGGGGTGATGCCTGCCGCCAAAGCACGCTGCGCCTTGGTGGCCACCACGGCATCGGTCTCACCGTGGTACTGGCGCCGCTCCGAGTGGCCCACGATGGCGTAACGCACCGCAAAATCACGCAGCATGTTGGCCGACACCTCACCGGTGTAAGCGCCCGACTCTTGGGCTGACACGTCTTGTGCGCCCAAAGCCATGGCCGAACCCGTCAACAAGTGGTGAGCTTGCGCCAGATAAGGCGCTGGCACACACACCGCCACACGACAAGAGGTTTCATGCAGGCCACTTGAAATTTCAGACAACAAAGACGCATTGGCCGCCAAGCTGCCATTCATTTTCCAGTTGCCCACCATCAATTTGCTGTTCATCGTCATCACCAGGTCACCACCAATTTGCCCACATGCTGGTTCGTCTCCATCAAGGCATGGGCTTGCGCCGCACCCGATGGCAAACCACCACCCGCCTCTGCCGCTGTAAACACGCTGTGGATGACCGGTTTGATCCGGCCCGACTCGATCCAGGGCCAAACGGTTTTGCGCAAGGACTTGGCAATCGCGGCTTTGAACGCCACAGGACGCGGGCGCAGCGTCGAGCCGGTGATGGTCAAGCGGCGGCGCAAAACCAAACCTGCATTGAATTCGCTCTTGACGCCACCTTGCACCGCAATGATGACCAAGCGACCGTCTTCGGCCAAAGCCTCGACTTCACGCGCCACATAGTCGCCAGCGACCATGTCCAAAATCACATTCACACCCACACCGGCAGTCAGACGCTTGGCCTCGGCCACAAAATCGGTGGTTTTGTAATTGATGGCGTGGTCCGCACCCAAGGCCAGGCACGCCTGGCATTTTTCGTCTGAACCCGCCGTGGCGATCACGGTCGCACCGGCCGCCTTGGCCATTTGAATGGCTGTGACGCCGATGCCGCTGGTGCCGCCTTGAATCAACAAGGTCTCACCCGCTTGCAAACGCCCACGGTCAAACACATTGCTCCACACGGTAAAGAAAGTCTCGGGCAACGAAGCGGCTTCGATGTCCGTCAGGCCCTTGGGCACCGGCAAACACTGGGCCACCGGGGCCACGCACAGCTGCGCATAACCACCGCCCGCCACCAAGGCGCACACACGGTCGCCCACAGCCAAACCCGCTGCGGCCATGGCCGCTGCATCGCCCGACACCACCACACCCGCGACTTCCAGGCCCGGTATGTCCGAGGCACCGGGGGGTACGGGGTAATGGCCCAGGCGTTGCAGCACATCGGGTCGGTTGATACCACTGGCCGAGACGCGAATCAGCAACTCCCCTGCCCCTGCAACAGGGTCAGGGCGGGAGACGGGCACCAGCACCTCGGGGGCGCCGTAGCTTTGGATTTCAATGACGTTCATGGTGCATCCACGCGATGACGGGTGATTTCAGACCACCCGACAAAAGCGTTATTTAGCCTTGAGCAGGACGGTCCAACAAAGCCTTCATCGACAACTTGATGCGGCCTTTTTCGTCGGTTTCCATGACCTTGACTTTGACAATCTGGCCTTCGCTCAGGTAGTCGGTCACTTTCTCAACGCGCTCGTGGGCGATCTGGCTGATGTGCAACAGACCGTCTTTGCCGGGCAGCAAGTTGATCAAAGCACCGAAGTCCAAGATCTTGGTCACTGGGCCTTCGTACACCTTGCCGATTTCGACTTCGGCGGTGATCTGCTCAATGCGCTGCTTGGCAATGTCGGCCTTGGCGCCATCGGTGGCCGCAATGGTGATCGTGCCGTCTTCTTCGATGTTGATCTGGCAGCCGGTCTCTTCGGTCAGGGCGCGGATGGTGGCGCCGCCTTTGCCGATCACGTCACGGATCTTCTCGGGGTTGATCTTCATGGTGAAGAGCTTGGGCGCGAAGTCAGACACTTCGGTGTTGGCCGTGCTCATCGCCTCTTGCATCTTGCCCAGAATGTGCATGCGGGCTTCTTTGGCTTGGGCCAGAGCGACTTGCATGATCTCTTTGGTGATGCCCTGGATCTTGATGTCCATCTGCAGCGCAGTGATACCGTTGGTGGTACCGGCCACTTTGAAGTCCATGTCACCCAGGTGGTCTTCGTCACCCAAGATGTCGGTCAACACCGCAAAGCGGTTGTCTTCCTTGATCAGGCCCATGGCGATACCGGCCACGTGGGCTTTCATCGGCACGCCAGCGTCCATCATCGACAAGCAGCCGCCGCAGACCGAAGCCATGGACGAAGAACCGTTCGATTCGGTGATCTCGGACACCACACGCACGGTGTAGGGGAACTCTTCTTTGCTTGGCAACACAGCGGCCAAAGCACGCTTGGCCAAACGGCCGTGGCCGATTTCGCGGCGCTTGGTGCTGCCCATGCGGCCCACTTCGCCAGTAGCAAATGGAGGCATGTTGTAGTGGAACATGAAGCGGTCTTCGAACTCGCCAGCCAGCGCGTCGATGCGCTGTGCGTCGCGCTCGGTGCCCAAGGTGGTAATGACCAGCGCTTGGGTTTCGCCACGTGTGAACAAGGCCGAGCCGTGGGTGCGGGGCAGCACGCTGTTGCGGATTTCGATGGGGCGCACAGTGCGTGTGTCGCGGCCGTCGATGCGGGGCTCACCGGCCAGAATCTGGCTGCGCACGATGCGGGCTTCGATTTCGAACAACAGGTTGTCGAGCTTGACGGGGTCAAACGCCACGCCCTCTTCGGCCAAAGCGACTTTGACCGAAGCGTAGGCTTCGCGGCAAGCGTGTGTGCGGGCTTGCTTGTTGCGGATTTGGTAAGCGGCACGCAGCTTTTCTTCGGCGAGTGATGCCAACTTGCTTTCGAAAGCGGTGTCGCGGGCAGGCGCTTGCCAGTCCCACACGGGCTTGCCGGCTTCGCGCACCAGCTCGTGGATCGCGTTGATGGCGATCGCTGACTGCTCGTGGCCATACACCACACCACCCAACATGATTTCTTCGGACAGTTGCAGAGCTTCGGATTCGACCATCAGCACAGCGGCTTCGGTACCGGCCACCACCAAGTCCATCACGCTGTCTTTGCGTTGGGTCTGGCCGGGGTTCAGGACGTATTCGCCGTTGATGTAACCCACGCGAGCAGCACCGATGGGGCCGTTGAACGGGATGCCCGAGATGGACAAAGCGGCAGACACGGCAATCATCGCGGCGATGTCGGCATCGACTTCAGGGTTCAAAGACACGGTGTGGATGACCACGTGCACGTCGTTGTAGAAACCTTCGGGGAACAGCGGACGGATGGGGCGGTCAATCAGACGGCTGGTCAGGGTCTCGTGCTCGCTGGGCTTGGCTTCACGTTTGAAGAAGCTGCCAGGGATCTTGCCTGCGGCGTAAGTCTTCTCGATGTAATCGACCGTGAGGGGGAAGAAGTCTTGACCGGCTTTGGCGATCTTGGAACCCACGACGGTGGCGAGCACCACGGTGCCATCCATGTCGAGCAGCACAGCGCCGCCGGCTTGGCGAGCGACTTCGCCGGTTTCCATCTTGACCGTGTGCTGGCCCCACTGGAATGTTTTGGTAACTTTATTAAAAATGGACATGTTCAGAACTCCTGAAAACAAAAGCGCATGAGGCTGCACTGTGGGCCCGGAAGTTGACGCTCTGAACTCGATGCCATTCCACAAAACCTTGACTTGAAAGCCTTGTGGAATGACACAGCGCGAGATCGCCCTGACAAATTCCGACAGAAAAAAAGAATAAAGCGCCTGAGCTAGTGAACTAACTCAGGCGCTTTTCATCTGGAGAGACGATTACTTACGCAGGCCAAGCTTGGCGATCAGCGCAACGTAACGGTCAGCATCACGGGACTTGAGGTAGTCCAACAGTTTGCGGCGACGGCTCACCATGCGCAGCAGACCGCGGCGACCGTGATGGTCTTTGGCGTGTGTTTTGAAGTGAGGTGTCAGCTCGTTGATACGGGCTGTCAGCAAAGCCACTTGGACTTCTGGGGAGCCCGTGTCGTTGGCTGCGCGTGCGTTGGCCTTGACGACCTCTGCCTTGATTGAAGATGCAATCATGGTGTTTTCCTTGTTGTTTCGCCGGGTTCAAACCTGAACATCAGCGGGTGATTGACTTGCGCCAGCGGCCGGAAAAGCCAATAGCGTGCGTTTTGCAAATCGCAAAACAGGCGGATTATAGCCCGAAACCGTCCGTCTGGCACCCCCGCGTGTTGTTGCCTCGGCAGGCCCTTATCGTTTGCAAGTGTTTACAAAAGAATCCAGTTCCAGCGTGCCAAGGCCCGCCCCATCGCCCAAGGCGAATGCCCGCACACCGCCACGCCCCCAACTCAGCCCATACATGGCAGCGACAGCGACGCCAAGGGCTGCAAAGCCTCTGCGGATACAGCTGGCATGCCGAACTCGCCAGCTGTATCCGCCCCCGGATGACCAGTGCCATCACCCTCGAAGTCGCCGCCCATCGGCAAAAATGCCCCGGCCAGAACGATACAAAATGCCTGATGGTTCGCGAACTGCAAGACGGCCAGAAAAAACCACGGTGGGCACCCTTCGATGGCGAGATCTCTGGCTACCAACACAGCACCGGCAAACGGCAGCTCCTGCGCTTGCGCAAGGACAAACTGGAAAACGTCCCGGCCGATGGCGCCAGCATCACCTTTACCTTTCTCAAAAAATGCGCTGACCCTGAAAAGTCCAACCAATCCACATCAGCATCTTGTCGGTAGATGAATCCAAGTGACAAATGTTTTGGGATCACTCGACGCACAATCAGGTTCACACAGCCTGCCCATACGTGACCCCAAGGAACGCCATGAACAAACCGAATGCTTTGCCCGCCGCCAAAGACTGCGACCCCTTGGCGTTGGGTTGGATGCAGGGCTCGCCGCCCGCAGCCGACAAGATCATTCGGTTTGAAGATGGCAGTGGCTACCGCTTTCCGCAGCTGCGTTGGAGCTTTGCGCATTACCGGCAATTGGTGCCCACCGTCACCGTCGCCAAAGGCTTGGCGCCGTCCACGCCTTTGCCGTCGGCCCAAGGCACCCTGCCGAATGTCAACTACACCCCGATGGGCGGCACAGGTGTTTGCAACTGGGCCGACATGATGGAGGCCACTTACACCGATGCGCTCTTGGTCATGCACAAGGGGCAGGTGCTTTGGGAGCACTTTGGCGGGGTGATGTCGCCCGGGCGTGAGCACATTGCCATGTCGGTGTCCAAGTCGTTCATGGGTTTGCTGGCCGCGTGCCTGGTGGCCGAGGGGACACTCGACGAAACGCAGCGCGTGGACCATTACGTGCCCGAGTTGGCGGGCAGCGGCTTTGGCGATGCCACCGTGCGGCAGGTCATGGACATGACCACGGCCATTGATTACTCCGAAAACTACGCCGACCCGCAGGCCGAGATCTGGAAGCACATGTGCGCTGGCGGCGTGATGCCCCGCCCGCCCGGCTACAGCGGCCTGGGCAACTTTTACGATTATTTAAAAACCGTGCGCAAGCTGGGCGAGCATGGCGAAATGTTCACCTACCGCACGGCCAACACCGATGTGCTGGGCTGGATCGTGCGCCGCGTGAGTGGCCAAAACACAGAGCACATGCTGTCCGAGCGCATCTGGCAGCCCATGGGTGCCGAGCTCGATGCGTATTACACCGTGGACCCGAACGGCACCGCTTTTGCAGGCGGGGGCCTCAACACAGGCCTGCGCGACCTGGCGCGGTTTGGCGAACTGGTGCGCAACCATGGGCGCGTGGGCCAGACCCAGGTCTTGCCCGCAGCAGCCGTGGCCGACACCTTTGCGGGCGCCGACCCGGCCCGTTTTGCGGCCAACGGTCCGGCGACGTTGGCGGGCTGGAGCTACCGCAACATGTGGTGGGTATCGCACAACGCACACGGCGCCATCATGGCGCGGGGCGTGCACGGGCAAAACATCTACATCGACCCCAAGGCCGAGATGGTGATCGCCCGCTACGCCTCGCACCCTGTCGCGGCCAACATCGCCAATGACCCGCACACCCTGCCCGCTTACCACGCCTTGGCGCTCGCCTTGCTGGGCTGAGGGCTGGTCAGGCCAAACCTGTTCGAAGCCCGATAAAATCGCGGGCTTATGACAAACCAACTCGACAAAAAATCCCAAGCCTGGTCCGCGCTCTTTTCTGAACCCATGAGCGAGTTGGTCAAGCGCTACACCGCCAGCGTGTTCTTCGACAAGCGCCTGTGGCAAGCCGACATACAAGGCTCGCTGGCCCACGCCGAGATGCTGGCCGCGCAACACATCATCGCCGCCCAAGACCTGGCCGACATCCAGCGTGGCATGGCACAGATCACGCAAGAGATCGAATCCGGCGCATTCGAATGGAAGCTCGACCTCGAAGATGTGCACCTGAACATCGAGGCGCGCCTGACCCAATTGGTGGGGGATGCCGGCAAGCGCCTGCACACCGGGCGCAGCCGCAACGACCAAGTGGCCACCGACGTGCGCCTGTGGTTGCGCAGCGAGATGGACCTGATCATCGGGTTGTTGGCCGACCTGCAAAAGTCACTCGTGGATGTGGCCGAGCGCAACGTCGAGGTCATCATGCCCGGCTTCACCCACCTGCAAGTGGCGCAGCCCGTGAGCTTTGCACACCACCTGCTGGCCTATGTGGAAATGTTCAGCCGCGACGCCGAGCGCATGAGCGACGTGCGCCGCCGCACCAACCGCCTGCCGCTGGGCAGCGCCGCCTTGGCCGGCACCACCTACCCGCTGGACCGCGAGCGCGTGGCCCGCACGCTGGGCATGGTCGATGAAGCTGGCTACCCACAGGTCTGCCAAAACAGCTTGGACGGCGTGAGCGACCGCGACTTCGCCATCGAATTCACCGCCGCAGCGTCCCTGTGCATGGTGCACATCAGCCGCTTCTCGGAAGAGCTGATTTTGTGGATGAGCCAAAACTTCGGCTTTGTGAAGATCGCTGACCGCTTCACCACCGGCTCGAGCATCATGCCGCAGAAGAAAAACCCCGATGTACCTGAGCTGGCACGCGGCAAGACCGGCCGTGTGGTCGGCCACCTGATGGGCCTGATCACCCTGATGAAGGGCCAGCCCCTGGCCTACAACAAAGACAACCAGGAAGACAAAGAGCCGCTGTTCGACACGGTGGACACGCTCAAAGACACCCTGCGCATCTTCAGCGAAATGGTGGGCGGCCAGGTCAACCCCGCCACGGGCGTCAAAGAAGGCGGCATCACCGTCAACGCAGCCGCCATGGAAGCGGCCGTGAAAAAAGGCTACGCCACTGCCACCGACTTGGCCGACTATCTGGTCAAGAAGGGATTGCCCTTCCGCGACGCGCACGAGGTGGTCGCCCACGCGGTCAAAACCGCGCAAGGCTTGGGTGTGGACCTGTCTGAGCTGCCGCTGGAAACGCTGCAAAAGTTTGACCAGCGCATCGAAGCCGATGTGTTTGGCCCGCTCAGCCTGCAAGGGTCGCTCAACGCCCGCAACACCTTGGGCGGCACCGCACCCGCACAAGTGCGTTTGCAGATCGCTCGGCACCGCAGCCGTTTGGGCTGAAGACCGTTTACTTTTTCTGAACCGGATTGGCCAGCAGCAAGTTGGCCGGGTAGGCCCGCATGAATTCGCGGGCTTTGTCGAGGGGGGCGTTGAGCCAAGCGCCATAGGCCCCTTCGTTCAGGATGGCGGGCATGCGTTTTTCGTTGCCGTTTTGGCCGTAGCGGTTCATGAGCGCGTGGCTGTTGGCGTTGACGGTGAGCAAGGTGAAGCTGACGATCTCTTCGTCGCCTTGTGTCCAGCGCTCCCACAAACCGGCCACGCCCATAGGCTGGCCGTCCACGCGGGCGATGCGGGTGGGCACGGCTTTGCGGCTGCGCCAGTCGTCTTCGAAAAACGCTTGTATGGGGATGATGCAGCGCTGGCCTTTGAGCCAGGTCTCGCGCGTGGCCGTGGCAGTGCTCATGGTTTCATAGCGGGTCACGGCCAATTTGGTGGAGCGCAGTTTGGCGTCGGACGCCGACTTGACCCAAGTGGGCACCAAGCCAAATTGGCCTTGGGCCAGTTCCATCACCAGCGGGCTGGCCGGGACCTGAGCATTGGCCGTGGTGGCTTCAGCGTCTGCGCCCAACTCGGGTGCTGCAGGTACTGCGGGTTGTGCCGCCACAAGCGCTTTGCGGATGAAAAAACCCGGTTGGCGCGGCCAAACTTCTTTGCCCAGCAGGGCGGCGGGCGGGGCGATGCCAAAGGCCTCGGCGTACAGGTCAGGGCTTTTCAGGCATTCGTATTGGGTGCTCATGCGGTCGATGCTAACCCACGGGCAGCGCGGCTCAGACTCGCCCCTGCGACCTGATACGCTCGGCGCTCGATGACAAGACCTGCTTTTCCATGCTGATCCGTTTCAACAAGCCCTATGGCGTGCTCAGTCAGTTCACCCCCGAGGGGCGCTGGACCGGGCTGATCGAGCACATCGACCTGCCCGGCGTGTATGTGGCCGGGCGCCTGGACGCGGACAGCGAAGGCTTGTTGCTGCTGACCGACGATGGGAAAGAGCAAGCCCGCATTGCCGATCCGCGCTTCAAGATGGAGAAGACCTATCTGGTGCAGGTGGAGGGCTTGGTGAGCGACGCAGCCCTGACCGCCTTGGCCCGCGGCGTGACGCTGAACGACGGCCCCACCCTGCCCGCCCGCGCCCGCTTTGTCGCGCCGCCTGCCGACCTGTGGCCGCGCAACCCACCGATTCGCGAGCGCAAAAGCATTCCCACCTCGTGGCTGGAGCTGTCGATTCGCGAAGGCCGCAACCGCCAGGTACGGCGCATGACAGCCGCC
>JANQXJ010000025.1 GCA_030729445.1 Limnohabitans sp.
GCGGCATGAGTTCCGTCTTTTCCAGCAGTTGGTCGTTCGTGTCCAAACGGGCGTTTTTTCAGCAAGCGCGCTTTGTCAGCACCCGCAACTGGCGGCTGGTTTACGCGCTGGGCGTGGTGCTGGGGGCGCTGGTTTGGCGGTTCACGCTGGCGGGCGGCGAGGCGCAGCACACCAGCGTGCCCGCCTGGCAGCTGCTGGTGGGCGGCTTTTTGGTCGGTTACGGTGCGCGTTTGGGCAATGGCTGCACATCCGGTCACGGCATTTGCGGCTTGGGCTCGTTGCAGCTGCCTTCGCTGGGCGCGGTGCTGACCTTCATGGCCACCGCTTTCATGACCGCCAACCTGATGGCTTGGAGCCTCGCATGAACAATCTGAATCCTCACACACTGTCTCTGCCCAAAGCGCTGGTCACCCTGATCGCCGGGGCCTTGTTTGGCTTTGGCCTGTCGCTGGCCACCATGGTGCAGCCCGACGTGGTTTTGAGCTTTTTGCGCTTTCAGGACTGGGGCCTGATGCTGGTCATGGGCGGTGCGGCAGGGCTGGCCATGCTGGCTTACAAAGGTTTTCCGCGCTGGCTGTCTCGCCCCCTGCTGGGCGGTGAGTTCCTGACACAACCGGTCAGCTGGAACCGCCAAACCGTGATCGGCTCGGCCATTTTTGGCGTGGGCTGGGGATTGTCCGGCGTGTGCCCCGGCCCCGCGATAGCGGCCTTGGGCACGGGCAACACCGACATCCTGTGGGCCTTGGGCGGCATTGTTTTGGGCGGATTGGCCCACGGCCTGACAGCGCGGGACTGAACGGGACTGAGCGCCCACAGGCACCATCGGCCAAAAACCAAGCCCCACAGGTTAGAATAATGGGCTTGGCTTCAAGCCACCCCCTTTCATTTCAGACTCAATTCCTATGAAAACCGCTCAAGAAATCCGCGTCGGCAACGTCATCATGCACGGCAAAGACCCCATGGTCGTCCTGCGCACCGAATACCAACGCGGTGGCCGCGGCTCGTCCACCGTGCGCATGAAGCTCAAAAGCTTGATCGCCAACTTCGGCACCGAAGTCGTGTTCCGCGCCGACGACAAGATGGACCAAGTCATCTTGGACAAAAAAGAGTGCACCTACTCTTACTTCGCTGACCCCATGTACGTTTGCATGGACACCGATTTCAACCAGTACGAAGTCGAAGCCACCAACATGGGCGACGCCCTGAACTACCTCGAAGACGGCATGGAACTCGAAGTGGTGTTCTACAACGAGAAAGCCATCTCGGTCGAATTGCCCACCAGCGTGGTGCGCGAGATCACCTGGACAGAGCCTGCCGTCAAAGGCGACACCTCGGGCAAAGTGCTCAAGCCCGCCAAGATCGCCACCGGCATGGAAGTGCCTGTGCCTTTGTTCGTGAGCCAAGGCGACAAGATCGAGATCGACACCCGCACCGGCGAATACCGCAAGCGCGTCTGATCTTCTGATCGAGCCCCCCGAGAAAGCCCCGCAAGGGGCTTTTTTCATGGGTGATGGCGTTTCTTGTGGCGTGCCTTGTGGCCGGTGCACAATCGGCTCTATGCAAAGTACTCAAAACCTGAAAGACCCTTCTCTTCCGCATGCTTGGGCCGACTTGCAGGCCGAAGCCAAGCTGAGTGACTGGCTGGAGCCCGAGGCACATCGCCTGGCCTTTGCCGACCCCGAATTTTTGTTGCGTCGCGAAACCCGGGGCATTCGCTTTCAACTGGAAATGCTCAAGCCCGATCTGGCCCAAGCCGAAGCCGGTATTGAGCACACGGTGGTCGTCTTTGGCAGCGCCCGCTTTGTGGACCGGGCCACCGCCCAAGCCCAACTTGAGGCAGCGCAGCAAAGCGGCCATGCGCAGGAACTGGCCAAAGCCCATGCGATGGTGCGCAACGCCGAGCATTACGAAAACGCCCGTGTATTTGCCCAATTGGTCGCCCGCGCCTGCTCCTGTCTGCCAGACGATGAAAAGCTCTTCATCTGCACCGGAGGCGGACCCGGCATCATGGAGGCGGCCAATCGAGGGGCGCAAGAGGCGGGTGCGCCTTCGGTGGCGCTCAACATTGCCCTGCCCCACGAACAGCACCCCAACCCTTATGTCACGCCCGATCTGAGCTTCAAGTTCCACTACTTCGCGCTGCGCAAAATGCACTTCATGATGCGGGCCAAAGCCTTGGTGGCGTTTCCCGGCGGCTTTGGCACCCTGGACGAGTTGTTTGAGGTCATGACGCTGGTGCAAACGCGCAAAGCCCGGCCTGTGCCGATCTTGCTGTTTGGCACGGCGTTCTGGAAAGGGCTGATCAACATGGACCTGCTCATCGAAGAGGGCACGATTTCAGCGCAAGACCTGAACCTGTTTCACTACGTTGATACACCCGAAGCGGCTTGGCAAGCCATTTGCAATTTTTATCAACTGGACGTGTCTTGAGATTTGTGTTGCGGCCCTGGCCGCAAATGCCAAGCACCACGGGCCCCTGAGCCTACCGCTGCGCCCACCACCCAAAACAAGGGCGCAACACCGACCACAGCGCCCAGCGAACCAAACAACATGGGCATGACCACACTCGAAGCGTTGATGCTCATCAGGCGCAGACCCAGCGCCTCGCCTTGCCGGTGCGGCGGAGTGATTTGGTGCAAGGTGCTCATGATCATGGGTTGCACTGTACCCAGCACCAATCCCAACAACACCGAGCACACCCCCATGGCCAGGGCACTCGGCATCAAGGGGTAAACCGCGAACAACAAACCCGTGCACACCATGGCCGTGGTGATGATTTGGTACTCTTTCACGTGCCGTGCAATGAAGGGCAAACACACACGAATAAAGGCCGCTGCCAAGGCAAAAGCGCCCAAGATGGAACCCACCACCGAAGCGCTGTACCCCCGCTCATGGCCGAGCACCGGGACCACAAAGGTGTGGACATCCCAACAAGAGGACAACAACCAATTCACGCCCAGCAAACGGCGCATCATGGGCTCGGCCAGCAAATCGAGGGCACGTCGAGGTTGCGCAGGAGGCGAATCTGGCGTGACGGCCAACTCTGGTACCTGTCTCACCCACAACCAAGTGAAGATCGGGAGCACCGCCAGCAAGAAAAAAGCCCACCGGTAGCCCCATTCGTGCCCGGCCTCTGGGCCTGAAAAATCGATCAACAAACCCGCCAACACTGGGCCCATGAAGTTAGAAACGGCAGGTCCCAAAGACAACCAACTGAAGGCCACTTTCAGCTCGGCTGGATTTTGAGCCATGCGCCCCACATGGCGCTGTAAGGCGATCACGGCCATCCCGGTGGCGCCACCAGCGGCCAAGGCACTGACACACATGACCGGGAAAATAGGCCAAAGGGCAGAAAGCAGTACACCTGAAGCGGCTAAAAACACGCTCAAGCGCATGATCTTTTGCAAACCCTTGCGATCGCTGTAGCGACCAGCAGGCAAGGCTAAAAACATAGGAGCCAATGCAAACAATGCCAACAGCGCCCCAACGGCCGCAGCACTGAAGCCTTGCTGCAAGGCCAACAAGGGCGTGGCCATTCGCGCTCCCGCCATGCAGGCATGCAAGAACATTTGGCCAGCAATCAGGCGGGCCAGTTCAGGGCTCACGCTGCACCTTCTTGGGGTCCCTCAGAATGGTCTGGCAAGAGCGCTTTCGCCTGTGACTCCGGCAAGGCATCGACCTGGCGCAGCGCCCGGTTCATCACGTTGCTGCGGGTCTGGGCCTGGTCCAGGGTGTTGAGCACGGTTTGTGTCTGGTTGCGCACTTTGTCCAGCACGTCACCAAACTTGCCAAACTCGGTCTTGACCGCGCCCAGCACTTGCCAGACTTCGCTCGAGCGCTTTTCCAGAGCCAGGGTTCTGAAGCCCATTTGCAGGGCGTTGAGCATGGCCATCAAGTTGGTCGGGCCCGCCAGCGTCACGCGGTGGTCGCGCTGCAGGGTCTCCATCAAACCCGGACGCCGCAAGACCTCGGCGTACAGCCCTTCGGTGGGCAAGAACATCACCGCAAAGTCGGTGGTGTGCGGTGGCTCGAGGTATTTTTCAGCAATGGATTTGGCTTCGAGCTTGATGCGTGTCTCGAGCGCCTTGGCACACAACTCCGCCTGCACCGGGTCGGCCCGGCCTTGGGCTTCGAGCAGGCGCTCGTAGTCTTCGTTGGGAAACTTCGCATCAATGGGCAACCACACAGGCTGGCCGCTGTCGGAGCGGCCTGGCAGTCGAATCGCAAAGTCGACCCGGTTTTTGTCGCCGGGGCGGGTGGCCACTTGCACCGCGTACTGCTCAGGCGTCAGCACCTGCTCGAGCAGCGAGGCCAGTTGCGCCTCGCCGAACATGCCGCGGGTTTTGACGTTGGTGAGCAGGTGCTTGAGGTCACCCACGCCTTGCGCCAGGTTGTGCATTTCGCCCAAGCCTTTGTGCACCTGCTCCAGGCGCTCGGCCACTTGTTTGAAGCTCTCGCCCAATCGGGCTTGCAATGTGGCTTGCAATTTTTCGTCCACCGTCTGGCGCATCTCGTCCAGTTTGGCGGCATTGCTTTGCTGCAGCTGCGAGAGCTGGGTTTCCATGGTGCCGCGCATCTCGGTCAGGCGGCGGGCATTCGCCTCAGACAGCGCGTTGACCTGCTGGGCCAGGCTGTCGGTCAGGCTTTTTTGCAGCAAGGCCAGTTGCTGGGCGAGTGCGTCAATTTGCTGGTTTTGGGTGCGTGTGGCCTCGGCGCTTTGCTGCAGCAGCGATTGCTGGAACAGCGTGAGCGTTTGCATGGACTCTTGTCGGCCTTGCACACCCGACTGGCTAATCTCTGTGCGCAGCTCGCGCTCAAGTCGTTCGGTCTGGGCTTGCAGGGCAGCAAACTGCTGTTGCTGCCAGGCCGCTTGCTCGGCCATTTTTTCGGCCATTTGCACAGCATTCTGCTGCGCCAACTTTTGAGCGATCTGCTCAGCCTGCGCACTGGACGAGTTGCCGCCGCGCAGCAGCAACCAGACCAAGAGCAGCAGGTTCAGCCCGCCCAAGACCAGCAGGGCCCATTCACTCATGCAGCGGTGCCCGGCAGTGCGTTGAGCGGTGTGAGGGCCTGACCACGGGTCAGGTAAGCCACCAGGTTGTCGGCCGCGAGCTGGGCCATGGCCTTGCGGGTCTTGACGGTGCTGCTGGCGATGTGGGGCGTGAGCACCACATTGGGAACTTTCAACAAGTCGGGGTGGACAGAAGGCTCGCCCTCGAAGACATCCAAACCGGCTGCCGCGATTTGCCCTGCAGCCAAGGCTTTGGCCAGCGCTGCATCGTCCACAATGCCACCGCGTGCGATGTTGAGCAGGGTAGCCGTGGGCTTCATCTGTGCCAGCTCTGCAGCGCCGATGGTGTGGTGCGACTCGGCGCTGTAGGGCACGACCAGCATGACGTGATCAGCTGTCTGAAGAAGCTCCTGCTTGGACACATAAGTGGCCTTGCACTCGGCTTCCAGCTCGGCACTCAGACGGCTGCGGTTGTGATAAATGACGTTCATACCAAAGCCGTGGGCTGCGCGGCGGGCAATGCCCTGGCCGATGCGGCCCATGCCGATGATGCCGATGGTGGAGCCATGCACTTCGGCTCCGGCAAACATGTCGTAGCTCCACTTCTTCCACAAACCAGCCCGCAAGTAGTGCTCGCTCTCGGTCACGCGGCGGGCCGTGGCCATGAGCAGGGCAAAGCCAAAGTCGGCCGTGGTTTCGGTCAGCACATCGGGCGTGTTGCTGGCCACAACACCCGCAGCGGTCATGGCGGGCACGTCAAAGTTGTTGTAGCCCACGGCCATGTTGGCCACGATGCGCAGCTGCGGATTGGCCTGCAGCAGCGCCGCGTCGATGCGCTCGCTGCCGGTGGTCAAAGCGCCCACTTTGCCTTGCATGCGGCGGGTCAGCTCTTCGGCAGACCAGACCTCGTCGGCTTGGTTGTTCTCGACATCAAACACCTGCGCCAGAGACTGCAGGACTTCAGGAAAAATGGCACGGGCCACCAAAATGGAAGGTTTGGACATGATCAGGGGGTCTGATGAAAAGAATCAAAAAACGGACAGTCCAAGCCTTGGGCCCCGGATGGCCTGCGGCTGGGCGGTCCAAAAAAACTCAACCAAGGGACCTGACGCATTTGTCAGACCCTGATTTGCAACGCCATGTTAACGGCGACAGGCTTGGCATCAGTTGCCGGGCGTGACTTCAAAAACCTGGCGCAAGTAAGCCAGGTATTTTTCGTCGTCACACATGCCCTTGCCCGGTGTGTCGGACAACTTGGCCACGGGCTGGCCATTGCAACGGGTCATTTTGATGACGATTTGCAGCGGCTCGTAACCCAAGTCGTTTGTGAGGTTGGTGCCCACGCCAAAGGCCAGCTGGCAGCGGTCGTGGAACTGTTGGTAAAGCTCAATCGTGCGCGGAATCGTCAGGCCGTCACTGAAAATCAGCGTTTTGGTTTTGGGGTCGACCCGGTTGTGCTGGTAGTGCGCGATCATGCGCTCGCCCCAGCTGAACGGGTCACCGCTGTCGTGGCGGGCACCGTCAAACAGTTTGCAGAAATACAGGTCAAAGTCGCGCAAGAAGGCGTTGAAACCGTACACATCGCTCAGCGCAATGCCCAGGTCGCCCCGGTACTCCTTGGCCCATGACTCAAAGGCAAACACCTGGCTGTCGCGCAAACGCGGGCCCAAGGCCTGGCAGGCCTGCAAATACTCGTGCGCCATGGTGCCCAGGGGTGTCAGGCCCAGCAGATAGGCGTAGTACACGTTGCTGGTGCCTGCAAACTGGCCGCTCGGCCCAGTGCCCAGACGGGCGGACAGCACGCGCAGCACCTCTTCGTGCCAAGCGCGAGAAAAACGACGGCGCGTGCCGTAGTCGGCAATCTTCAGGGTTTCAAGGCCTGGGGCCTGCAACTGCGCGATTTTGGTGTCCAGACGGCGGCGGCCTTCCATCAAGTCGGGTACTTTTTGGGTGTTGCGGAAGTACACCTCGTTGACGATGGCCAGCACGGGGATCTCGAAAAGAATCGTGTGCAGCCAAGGGCCCTGGATGGTGATGTCGATCTCACCGGAGGGTAGCGCTGTGACCACCACGGACTTTTCATTGAGTTTGAAAAGCCCCAAAAAATCAACGAAATCGCTCTTGATAAAACGCATGGAGCGCAGGTATTGCAACTCCCCCTCCTTGAAGGTCAAGCTGCACAGCGAGCGAATTTCCTCACGAATCTCTTTGACGAACGGGGCCAAAGGCACGCCCGGATTGCGGCACTTGAACTTGTATTCGACCTGTGCTCCTGGAAACTGGTGCAGCACGACCTGCATCATGGTGAATTTGTACAGGTCGGTGTCGAGCAGGCTGGTGATGATCATGGTGTGAGTTGTCTCTGACGGCTGGTGCCGTTTGTTCTTGTGGGTCAGTGTAAGGGATGCCTTACCTCGGAAGGCTCAACTCAAGCCACCGTTTGCAGGCGCCCGCTGGTCAGCACCAAAACGCGCTGCGCATGCCCGGCCAAGATGTTGTTTTGCTCGGCCACCAACATGGCCACGCCTTCGCGGGCCAACTGCAGCAGTGCGTCGCGCATGGCTGCCACCAAAACCGGGGCAATGCCCTCACAAGGCTCGTCCAGCAGCAGCAGGCGCGGGCCGGTCATCAGGGTGCGGGCCAGCGCCAGCATTTGCTGCTCGCCCCCGCTCATTTGGCTGGCCGGGCGGTGCAGCATGGTTTGCAATTGCGGAAACAAGGCCATCACACGATCCAAACGCTGCGCGGGCGTGCCCTGAGCGCTTGAGCCGGAAGCGGCGGCGATCCACAGGTTTTCCTTGACCAACAAGCCGGTGAACAAACGCCGGTCTTCGGCCACAAAACCCAAGCCCGCACGGGCGCGGCGGTGCGCGGGCCAGGTTTGGATAGGCTCGCCTTGCCAGGTGATGCGGCCTTGCGCCCGGGGGCCAATGCCGATCAGGCTTTGCAGAAGGGTGGATTTGCCCGCGCCGTTCAGGCCCTGAATGACGACCAACTCGCCCTCGCCCACCGACAAATTCACGTCGAACAAGGCCTGGGCTTGGCCGTACCAAGCGTTCAAGCCTTCAACTTTGAGCATCGCGCAGGCCTTTCGCATCGGGTTTCACGTTGGCGTTCAGATCGAAATCCATCCCCAGGTAGCGCTCGCGCACCTGCGGGTCTTGCGCCACCGCTTCGGGCAGGCCGTCGGCCACCAAGCGGCCTTGCATCAGCACCAGCACCCTGTCTGCCACGCCGAATACGGCGTCCATGTTGTGCTCGGTGTAGAGCACCGTCACGCCTTGCGAGGCCACCTGGCGCACCAGCGCCATCATGTCGGCCCGCTCGGCCAAAGCCAGCCCGGCAGCGGGCTCGTCCAGCAACAGCAATGACTGCGGTGAATTTGCACTTGGGTCTGCCCCGGAGCCAGGCACCGCGTCGGGCAAGCCCGCCAGCGCCATGGCCAGCTCCAGGCGTTTTTTGGCGCCATAAGGCAAATCGGCCACGGTGGCCTTGGCTTGGGCTTGCAAGCCCGCTTGCGCGGCCAGGCGCAGCGCCCGATCGGGCTGGCGGCTATCCAGCCGGTCCCACCAGGCCAGTGGCGTTGCACCGCGCAGCACCAATTGAATGTTTTGCAGCACCGTGAGCGCTTCAAAGGTTTGCGCCACCTGAAAGGTGCGGGCCACGCCCAGGCGCTGGCGCTCGGCGGGCAGTTTGCCCAACAGCGACTGACCTTGCCACAGCACCTCACCCGCGGTGGGCACCTGCTGGCCAGCCAGACAAGCAAAACAGGTCGACTTGCCCGCACCATTGGGGCCAATCAAGGCCACGCACTGGCCTGCGGGCACATCAAAATCCACCCCGTCCAGCGCCTTGACACCACCAAAATGTTTGGCCAGCCCCCTGACCTGCAAGACAGTTCCATGGTTCATGCGCGGCCCCTCTTGGAAGCAAAGCGGGCCAACAGCAGCTGCACCCCGCCCAGCACGCCACTGGGGGCCAGCACCATCACGAGCATGATCACCAGGCCCAAAACACCGCGCCAATAATCCAGACCCTGCCCCAGCTCGGCCCCGCCCCACACCAAGAGCGCACTGCCAACGGCCGCGCCCCACAGCTGGTGCACACCGCCCAGCAAAATCACCAACAAAGCGTCCACCGACATGGCCACCGAAGCCACCGACGGAAACACCGCCCCTTTGAATGCGGCCCACAAGCCCCCGGCCAAACCCGCCAAGGTGGCGCTGCCCACAAATACTTGGTAGCGCAAAGCCTGCACCGGCAAACCGCTGGCTGCAGCCCGCAACGGCGCGTCCCGCACAGCCTGCAAAGCCGCGCCTCGGCTGGAGCGGGCCACGCGGGCCATGCCCACGATGGCCAACAGCATGAAGACACCCAGCGCAGCGTCCCACAACGCTCTGGACTCGGGCGCGATCAAACGCAAGCCAATCAAGCCGTTGTCGCCCCCCGTGAGCC